>JAYUCZ010000314.1:0-2567 GCA_043740065.1 Thiobacillaceae bacterium
TTGCTTGCCAATTTGCCCCTGCCCGTCAAAGCTGCGCTGCTATTCCTGATCGGCCTCGCAGGCTGGCGGGCTTTGCAAAAATCACCCATCGCCGCGCTGCGCATCAGCCAGTCCGCAGAAGTCGGCGTGCGCGTGGGCGAGGACTGGCTCAATGCAGAAATTACCGGCCAACCCGTCGCCACGCCCTGGCTTGTTCATCTGCGCCTAAAACTGGAAAACGGCGACAAACTCTCGTTACACCTGTGGCCGGACAGCGCCGACACCAACCAGCTTAGACGCTTGCGGGTGTGGCTGGGCTGGGGGTTTCGACAGGCGGGTTAAGGTGCTTTTTTGATGGGGGAATGTGTTGCTAATCTCAATGGTTCGGTTCTCAAACAATCAACTGCATCCCGCAACTTTTGGCGGCATCGCGATCAAATGTGGCCGTGTGGCTGCATCCGGCTTCGTTGGCTGATCGTTCTATCAGGCAATCGGCAAAATCGGCGCTCCCGTCCCGGAACAAGCGCACCGCTTTCCAAACGATGTCGGCTTGCGCCACGACAATTTCCTTGGTACGCAACAGCGTTTCCAGCACCTCACATATTTCAGCCCTTGTTGACTGGTAGCAACCAGTCAACACCCACACTAACTCAACCACGGATACCGTGCCGACATAGCCCGGCGCATCCGCCGTCAGTGACTCGATCAGCCTGGTTGCCCTCGGTGATTGTTTTGGATCGTCCTGTGCAACATAACGAACCAGCACGTTGGTGTCGAGGCCAATCATTTCAGGCCAATCATTTTGCCTTGGCTCCGTTTGCCATAGCCCCTTGGGTAGCAATAGCGTTATTCATTGCCGCAATCGTGACCGGCCTAGCAGGCTTGCGCACCAGACCTTTAAGCGCGACTACGGATTGTGTCGCGGTCACCAACTCAAAACGCCCAGGTTCAACCTGGATGAATTCCACACGATCCCCGGCTTCAACACCGAGTGCCGCCCGCACTATGGCGGGGATGGTGATTTGCCCTTTACTGGTCATGGTTGCTGTTGACATGAAAATCTCCTGTTTATCAATCCTTACTATATAGTAAGGAGATAAATAATCAAATGTAAGCGTCCAACCGCCACACCCCAACAGAAGCAAAATTTACGGCAATACCGCCGTAAGCGGCAGCAACGCATCAATCCGGCTATTAGGCCAAACCGTTAAAGGGTAGCGTCCCCAATGGCAAGATTGCCGGGCCACGTTTTTTTGTCACGGTTTTTTATCACGCGCCGCAATGCGGGACGGGCGCAATAGTTGTTCTGAACGCATGACATAGAGAATAAAAACCCGTTCGCCGTCATAGCGGTAAAACACCCGGCATGGCGGCTCAACGATTTGCCGGTAACGCGAGCGTTTTAACTCCAGAGGGCGGCTGCCACTTTCTGGGTGAACCGCAAGTTGTTCGACATGGGAAAAAATCCGCTGCACGAAGGCTGATGCGGCAGTGGGCTTGTCCAGTGCAATGTAATCGGCAATGGCATCCAGATCGGCGAGCGCAGGCTCCGTCCAGATTATTTCAGCCATCTGCCCATGCGGGTCTTGGCCTTAGCGTGAGACACGACCCTGCCTTCCGCTACCGCCATCTCGCCGCGTGCAATGCCTTCCAGCATCATCATGCGCTGCTGGAGAAGTTCATACGTCTCCACATCCACCAGATAGGCGCTAGGCAGGCCGTGTTGGGTAATCAAAATAGGCTCCTTGCTCTGCTCAATATCCGCGAGCAATTCCGTTGCCTGACGCTTGAGAGTGGTGACGAGTTCGGTGCGCATGGAGTGATACTATAGTGTCACTTGTGGATTTGGCAAGCCGGGTTTTTTTAGAGGCGACCCGGTGGCCGCGAGTCCAGTCGCGGGGTCTAGATAAAATGCATTCCACTCGCGCCCCCGAGACGTATCACACAAAACAATGCTACTTAGCTAGACCTGACCCTGCGCTCGCAGCTTGCCGGGAATGCCCGAGGCGCAGGCGCGTTACCGGCTTCTGACCACGTTGCTTGACGCTGAACGCGCACCTGCGCTGGAACTGGCAACGCTCTATCACCAGCGCCGGGAAGTGGAGGCGGTGTTTGACGAGTTGAAGACGCATCTGCAACAGCGCCGCCGGGTGTTGCGCAGCAAGACACCGGAGGGGGTGCGACAGGAGTTCTATGGCTGGGTGCTGGCGCATTATGCGGTGTGCTGGCTGATGCATCAGGCTGCCGACGCGCACAAGGTCAAGCAGCGAAGTTTGTCGTTCACCGGGCATGTCCATCTCATACGTCGCGCCCAACCCCGCTCAGGGGCATTTCCCCCCAACGCGCCCACGATTGCGAAGACGCTGGTTCAATGAGTTGCTGTGCGAGGCATCCAGGTTGCGCTGTGTCAGTAGTCGCGGCCGGTCGAAACCCCGTATGGTCAAACGACGAAATTCACCCTATGCCAGCCACGTTCGCCCACGACCCCGAAATCAACAAGGTGATCGCACGCCGACACCGCTTGATCCGATGC
This sequence comes from Thiobacillaceae bacterium, assembly GCA_043740065.1. Lineage (GTDB taxonomy): Bacteria > Pseudomonadota > Gammaproteobacteria > Burkholderiales > Thiobacillaceae > UBA6918. The sequence continues at coordinate 2,513 of JAYUCZ010000314.1, forward strand.
CGCTGTCAAAGCGGCAGAATGTTGCAAGAACTACCTAAACGAACAGTATTGAGAC
>JAYUCZ010000315.1:0-13909 GCA_043740065.1 Thiobacillaceae bacterium
GCTGCTAATAGCGTTGTTTTACCAGAGCTATTCTCACCCAATAATATTGTAATGGGACGAATAGTGACCGTGTGATTACCCTCGAATCCACGCACATTATTAAGAGTAAGTTTCATTTAAATGTCCAATTTTCTCATTAACCTATAAATTATAAATTTAAGGGGTCAGGCTCGCAATAAAAAACGACTTGCCATAATCCGAGATTATCCATTATTAGATATCTCCTACCCCGTCCGACAGCCCGTTTGTGCGCTGCCGCTGCGGTGTAATCAAAGGGGTCAGGATCAGGGGATGGAGGTAACAAGTTTTTTCGGGGCTGTTACGCCAGCACGGCTTCCAGTCGAAAGCGTTTGGCGGCAGCGCGCACTTCTTTCATTCGACCATGCCCAGGCAGGGTTTTGACGGACACGTTCACCAGACCGGCTTTAGCGAGCACGTCCACGTCGCGCTTGACTGCGCTGCGGTCACGATGCAGGCGATCAGAGATGGCCGTGATCGACCCCGGCGCTTCCTTGATGGCACTAAAAAGCGCCAGCCTGGCGGCGGTCAACAGCTTGAGAACGTCTGCCGGATCTTCAAAGCTGATGACGCTCTCCTGCGGGATCGGTTTGCCGGCATCGGCCAGTTTGGCCAGCTTCTTACCGCGCTTGAAAAAGTCTTTTTCCGTGGCGGTTTTGATGGTCAGCTTGCTCATGTCACGCTCCTTAAACTTAACCAGTCCTGTTCGAACCGTTCCTCGATAGCCTCAAGGCTCACAAAATCAACCGGCTCGATCACCCCGAAATAATGCCGGTGATGTCCGCCGTGTGCGTTGTCATACCCGATGACGCGGCCGTTGTCTCCCTGATGCAGAGGGTGGTTGATGTAGGCGAGGTTATAGCGCGTTACCTTGCCGCGCCTGTCCACCCACACTTCACGCCTTAACTGCCCATTGCCGCGCTTGTCTGAAATCTTGTGGGACTCGTCGATGATTTTTCTATCAGGCATGATTTATTATGTCATACCTGTTGATGCGGTCAAGGAATTATGTTTGCCTGTCGGGCATGTCCGTCACGAGGCGCGTTGACCAGCCGCACATCGGCTGATAGGTTGAAACATCGAAACACATCATAAAAAAGGGGAGCCTCGGCTCCCCTTTTTTCGGGCTAAATGAAATTTAGTTTCCGGTTTGTTGCGTCTCAACCTGCATCAGCGGTTCGGCAGCAGGCGCGGCTGCTTTGCTGCGGCGACGGCCTGGGCCATGCGTGCGCGGTTCGCTGGAAATTTCGCTGGAAATTTCGGCGCTAGCCTCAACTGCTGCGGGGGCGTTGCTGGTTTCCACTTGCATGAGTTCCATTTGCGCCGGTGCGCTGGTTTGCGTGGTGCGACGACGGCGCGGGCGGGTGCTGCTGGCTTCGTCAGTTGCTACGCTGGTGACTGCTCCTTGGGTTTCTACTTGATCCAAACCAACATTGCTGCTGATGAGGTCTTTCAGAATATCTTCCGGGCGGGCGGTGACACTGGCTGGCAGGTTGGCGGGCGCGGCAACTTCGGCGACCACAACTGGAACCGGAGCAGCGGCCATTGTTGGCTGTGCGGCCATGACGACAGGTTCGGAGGTTGAGACCGGAACGGGCGCGAAGGTTTCGGCGACGACAACCGGTTCGTTTGCCATCACGGATGCAGTAACTTCGCCGGTTTCGATGGGCTGCTGCTCGCGAGGTTCACGACGTTCGCCACGCTCGCCACGGTTGCTGCCACCACGGCGGCGGCGTGAACGAGCGCCACCTTCACGCGAGCCTTCTTCGCCTGCTTGTTGGGGCGCTGCATCGGTTACAACGGCTTGATCGAGCTTGGCTTGATCGGGCTTGGTTGTTTCGTTACGCGGTTGCTCGTTTCGGGGCTGACGCGGCGGCCTTGGCGGGCGGGCGGTTTTCTCGCGTGGTGCCTGGCTGTCGGTTGCTTGTGCCGGACGAGCTTCGGTCGTCTCGGCCTGTTCGTTGCGACGGCCATCGCGCGGGGTGCGATTCTGCTGGCGATCACGACTGCCGCGCTCGTTACGATCACTGCGCTCATTACGTCCGCGACGGGTGTCGGGACGGCGGCTTTCGCGCTTGGGTTCTTCTGCGGATTTTGCGGGGGTCGCAGCTTCGCTGGGCTTGCTGAACCAGCCGAGGATGCGTCCGATCAAGCCGGGTTTGTCGCTGGCGGCTGCGGGTGCGCTGGCCGCCACGATAGGGGCAGGCGTTCCCGGCGTAATGCCTTTGACGGCGGCTTCGGGCGCGGCGGGTTTTTGCTCGCGCTGCTCGACATAGGTCAGGTTGGTTTCGGGCATGGTCGCCATTTTGTAGCTGGGCTCGGCAATGCCTTCGCGGTTCAGGTCTTCGTGCTTGATGCGCTCAAGGGTGTAGTTGGGCGTTTCCAGGTGGATGTTGGGGATCATCACCACGCTGATTTTGAAACGGGTTTCCAGCGCGTGGATGTCCTGGCGCTTTTCGTTGAGCAGGAAGGTGGCAACATCGACCGGCATTTGCGCGTGAATTGCGCCGGTGTTTTCCTTCATGGCTTCTTCCTGCAGGATGCGCAGGATGTGCAGGGCGGTGGATTCTGCGCCGCGTATGTGGCCGGTGCCGCTGCAACGCGGGCAGGGCTGGTGGCTGGTTTCGCCGAGTGAAGGTTGCAGGCGCTGGCGCGACAGTTCCATCAGGCCAAAGCGCGAAATTTTGCCGACCTGCACGCGGGCGCGGTCGTGGTGCAGGGCATCCTTCAGACGGTTTTCCACTTCGCGCTGATTTTTTTGCGATTCCATGTCGATGAAGTCGATCACGATCAGGCCACCCAGGTCGCGTAGTCTGGCTTGACGCGCCACTTCGTCGGCGGCTTCCAGATTGGTGTTGTACGCGGTTTCTTCGATATCGCTGCCTTTGGTGGCGCGCGCCGAGTTTACGTCAACGGAAACCAGTGCCTCGGTGTGATCGATGACGATTGCGCCGCCAGAAGGCAAATTAACCTGACGGGAAAAGGCCGATTCGATCTGGTGCTCGATCTGAAAACGCGAGAACAGCGGCACGTCATCGTGGTAGAGCTTGACCTTGTTAACGCTGCCCGGCATGACGTGCGCCATGAAGCCTTGCGCCTGGTCGAACACGTCCTGGGTGTCGATGAGAATTTCGCCGATGTCGGGCTGGAAATAGTCGCGAATGGCGCGAATCACCAGCGAGCTTTCCTGATAAATCAGGAACGCGCCGGTTTGGGCACCAGACGCGCCTTCGACGGCTTTCCAGAGTTGCATCAGGTAGTTAAAGTCCCACTGCAATTCTTCGGTATTGCGGCCGATGCCAGCGGTGCGGCCAATCAGGCTCATGCCGTCTGGCACTTCCAGACCGGACATGGCATCTTTTAATTCGCTGCGGTCTTCGCCTTCGATACGGCGCGATACGCCGCCGCCGCGCGGGTTGTTGGGCATCAGCACCAAATAACGGCCAGCCAGCGAAATGTAGGTGGTGAGGGCGGCGCCCTTGTTGCCGCGCTCGTCCTTTTCTACCTGGACGATGAGTTCCATGCCTTCGCGGATATTGTCGCCAGGGCGACCAGTACCCTTGACGCAGGAGCGGGCGATTTCCTTGAACGGCAGAAAACCGTGGCGGTCGCAGCCGTAGTCAATAAAGGCCGCTTCCAAACTGGGTTCTACGCGGGTGATGACCCCCTTGTAGATGTTGCTTTTACGTTGTTCTTTAGAGGAGGACTCGATGTCCAGGTCAACGAGTTTTTGCCCGTCAACAATGGCCACCCGCAGTTCTTCTGCTTGTGTGGCGTTAAATAACATGCGCTTCATTTATTACTCCCGTGCGCACGCATACGGGACGGAAAAACCCTCAGGGTCTGTCAGGCCAGGCTGTAAAAAATCAGCAGGTTAGTCGGCAGAATGCTCATTGAAAATACAAGGTTTTCCTGTCCAGTCAACACGCCGTGGAGTTTTCTCAACACGGCAAAGTTTCTTAGGTCTGGCGGTTTAAAACCAAACCCGTTGTATGCGTACTACACATCACTTTAAGTTAACATCGCTGCTTTTGTTGCGGCATCGGCACGGGCGTGGGCGATATTTTATGTAAATAAAGTCGCGGACGCGGGTGAGGGTGGTGCGGCAGCCGGTGAGCGAATAACAACCGGCGAATTCTGGTTTTTTGTGCAGCCTTTAAGAACTAAAGTTCCCGGCAAAAACCCATAAAAACCGGATCAGTATATTTGAAAATGAATGACTTAGGAAAAGTTTCTGTCCGGCGCGTGAAGATCGACGATGGCCATGAAGGCCAGCGTCTGGACAACTTTCTGATGAGCCAGTTAAAAGGCGTGCCCAAAAGCCGCATCTACAAGCTGGTGCGCGGCGGTGAGGTGCGGGTGAACGGCGGGCGCGTGGAGGTTAGCCGCAAGTTGGCTCTGGGCGACGAGGTGCGCATTCCGCCCGTGCGGGTGAGCGAATCCGTGCCCAAACCCAGCCTGCCCAAGGATGCCCCCCGGCTGGCACCGCGCATCATTTATCAGGACGAGGCCATTCTGGTGTTGAACAAGCCTTCGGGGATGGCGGTGCATGGCGGCAGCGGTATTTCGCGTGGGGTGATTGAGCAACTGCGCATGGAATTTCCTGAGCGGCGTTTTATGGAACTGGCGCACCGGCTGGATCGGGAAACCTCAGGCATTCTGGTGGTGGCGCTCAAACGTCGCGCGCTGGTGGCTTTGCACGAAATTTTCCGCTTGCACCGCATCGACAAGCGTTATCTGGCGCTGGCGGTTGGAAAATGGCGCGACGAGGTGCGCAACGTCAAGCTGTCGCTGCATAAGTTCGTAACCGCCGACGGCGAGCGCCGGGTCAACGTCGATGAAGGCGGGCAGACCGCGCACACCGTGTTTCGGCGCATGAAAGGCTGGCCGGACTTTACCCTGCTGGAAGCCGAGCTTAAAACCGGACGCACCCACCAGATTCGCGTGCATCTGGCGCATTTGAAATATCCCATTGCCGGCGACGACAAATATGGCGACTTTCCTCTGAATAAACAATTGGCCGGGCAGGGTCTTAAACGCATGTTCCTGCATGCCGAAAAACTGAGCTTTAACCACCCGATTTCCGGCGAGCCGCTGATATTTGAAGCGCCGCTACCGGACGATTTGCAACAATTTCTGAACAGGTTGGATGATGCCGCCCCACTTTAAGCCTCGGCAGTACGAACTACTGATTTTTGACTGGGACGGCACGCTGATGGATTCGGCCGGTGTCATTGTGGATTCGATCCAGAATGCCTGTGCCGACATGGATATTGCCGTGCCGACAGACCGCGCCTGCCGCCAGATTATCGGCTTGGGTTTAACGCAGGCTTTGCAAACGCTGTTGCCGAATTTGCCCGAGCAGCAATACCCGCTGCTGGTGGAACATTATCGCCACCATTATATGGGGCGCGATGCCGACATCCCCCTGTTTGCTGGCGTGTACGAAGGTATCCGCGAGCTGCACAGTGCCGGGTTTACGCTTGCGGTGGCAACCGGCAAAAGCTGGAAAGGGCTGGATCGGGCGCTGGAGCATTCCGGCCTGCGCGCTTATTTCTCTGCCACGCGCTGTGCCGACCAGACCCATTCCAAGCCGCACCCGGCCATGGTGGAAGAAATTCTCGACGAGCTGTTGATGGAAAAACACACCGCACTGGTCATCGGCGACACCTCGCACGATATGCTGATGGCGGCCAATGCCGGCGTGGATCGCGTGGGCGTGACCTACGGTGCGCACCTTCCGCAAGACTTGCACGAACACGCTCCGGTAGCAGTACTCGATTCATTTGAGGAAGTGCAGAAGTGGTTGATGAGTCGGGCTTGACCAAACCGCACCTGATCTGCACCTCTTCCGCGCTGGAAGAAGGCGGCAAAGGTGTGCGTTTTCGCGTGCGCTGGCATGGCGTGGACACGCCCGCATTTGCAGTCCGCTACCAGGGTGTCGCCCGAGCTTATCTCAATCAATGCGGGCATGTGCCGGTGGAGCTGGACTGGCAGGAAGGCGAATTTTTTGATGTGAGCGGGGTATACTTGATCTGCGCCACCCACGGCGCGGAGTACAGCCCTAAAACCGGCAATTGCATGGCGGGTCGCTGCAACGGGAAAGGGCTGACCAGCCTGCCGGTCGAAGAAACAAACGGACAGATTTGCCTGCTTGAACACCCACTGCTTGAACACAAATAGATCATCACATGACCGACCCAACCAATACCTCCAACTGGGAACGCCAGGCGCTGGAAAAAGTCGCATTGGCCGCGATTACCGAACAGAAAAAATCCCGCCAGTGGGGTATTTTTTTCAAGGTGCTGACTTTTGCCTACCTGTTCATCATTTTGTTTGCCTTCATGGGCTGGATGGGCAATGGCGAGAAAGTGTTGGGCAAACATACCGCGCTGGTCGATTTGCAAGGCGTAATTTCCAGCGATGAAGTCAATGCCGACATGATTATGTCCGGCTTGCAGGCGGCATTTGAAGACAAAAAAACCCAGGGCGTGATTCTGCGCATCAATAGCCCCGGCGGCAGTCCGGTGCAAGCCGGGCAGATGTACGACGAAATCAAGCGCCTGCGTGCGCTGCATCCCAAAACCCCGTTGTATGTGGTGGTGGACGATATTTGCGCTTCCGGCGGCTATTACGTGGCCGCTGCGGCAGACAAGATTTATGTCGATAAAGCCAGCCTGGTGGGGTCAATCGGCGTGCTGATGGACGGCTTTGGCTTTACCAAAGCCATGGACAAACTGGGCGTGGAGCGCCGCCTGCTGGCCGCTGGCGAAAACAAAGGCTTCCTCGATCCGTTTTCGCCCAGCGACCCCAAGCAGGAAGAATTCGCCAAGGTGATGCTGGAAGAAATTCACCAGCAGTTTATCGACGTGGTGCGCAAGGGGCGCGGCAAGCGCCTGAAAGAAACGCCGGACATGTTTAGCGGCCTGATCTGGAGCGGCGCAAAGAGCATCGAACTGGGCCTGAGCGATGGCTATGGCAGCACCGATTATGTGGCGCGCGAAGTCATCAAAGCCGAAAACATCGTTGACTTTACTCCGCAGGAAGGTCTGGCTTCCAAGCTGGCTGGACGGCTAGGTGTCAGCATCGGCAAATGGCTGAATCCGGCTGTGCGGCAAGGGGCGTACCTGCGCTAAATGGCAAGGTGAGGGATTACCAGCCAATTTCCTGCGTCCATCATGATCGGCTCGAATTTGCCGCGCTCAAAAAACAGTGGCTGGATGTGGACATTCTGCAAGGGGAACATACCGGACATCGTTTCATCCTGCCGCTGGATGTCTATGCGCGTGATGGCGCAGAGTGGCTGGAGGCGCAAGTTGAATCCGGAGAAGTTCTTAAACTCAGGCTGGACTGGATCGGTTTCTGAACAGCTTGTCAGAAGCCTGTCGCCGTCATGAATGGCATTCGCGCCGGTTTGCAGAATTTCAGTTTGGCGCGGCCATCCTCTTCGGATTTGGCGCGAATGCGAAAACCGAATTTGTTGAGCTGCATGATGACTCCGTTTATGAATTTGCTTGGTTTTAAACGCCAACTCCGAACACTACCAAGCGGTCTTTTACAATATCAACTTTGGTTTTCCAGGTTTTTGCGCTCAAGGTTTGAACCAATTGACCCGGCAGCGTCAGGTCTGCACCCACGCTGATGAGGGTGTCCGGTGACAGCGCAGTGGTCATTGCTTCCAGCAACGCTGCACTGCGGTAAGGGGTTTCAATAAACAACTGCGTAGCCTTGTCCCGGCGCGCGGTTTTCTCAAGCTCGCGGATTTTTTGCGTGCGCTCCGGTTCCTTGGCGGGCAGGTAGCCGTGGAAAGCAAAACGTTGTCCACCCAGCCCGGAAGCCATCAGCGCCAACAGGATGGAGGAGGGGCCGACCAGCGGCACCACCGTCACATTTTCACGATGCGCAGCGCGAACCAGATCGGCACCAGGGTCGGCAATCGCCGGGCAGCCTGCCTCCGACATCAACCCCACATCCTGACCTGCCTTCAACGGCGCTAGCAGCGCGGTAATGTCAGCGGCTTTGCTATGCTCGTTCAGTTCTTCAATAACCAGTTCCTGTATCGGCTTAGGATGCCCCATCGCCTTCAGGTGCGCACGTGCGGTCTTGGCGCGTTCGGCAACGAAATGCTCAAGTTTGCGTGCGACAGCCAGCGTGTCCGGCGGTAAGCAGGATTCCGGCGCGACTGGCCCCAGCGGAACCGGAATCAGATACAGCGTGCCGAGCGGGTTTTTACTTTGGCTCATGCCAGCACGTCCACACCTTCGTTCAACAGCATTTCTGTTAGCACCATTAGCGGCAGGCCAATCAACGCAGTCGGGTCGGGGCTGTCCATACGTTCCATCAGCGCAATACCCAACGACTCGCTCTTGGCCGAACCCGCGCAGTCATAGGGTTGCTCCTTTTTCAGGTAAGCCTCAATCTGCGCATCAGAAAGTTTGCGGATATGCACCACGGTTGGCACATCACGGGTTTGGCTGTGCCCGGTTTTACTGTTGAGCAGCGTCAACGCCGTATGAAACACCATCGCCTTGCCCTGCATCTTTCTAAGCTGCACAAAGGCATTTGTATAATTGCCCGGCTTGCCCAGTTGCTCCGAATCCAGCATCAGCACCTGATCCGAACCAATAATCAACGCATCTGGAAATTGCCCAGCCACCGCCTGCGCCTTCAGCACCGACAGCCGCAAGGCCGTTGCGGAAGGCGACTCACCCGCCAAGGGCGTTTCATCCACATCCGGTGAAACGACCTCAAATGCCAGTTTCAGACGGGATAACAGTTCGCGGCGGTATTTTGAGGTGGAGGCGAGAATGAGTTTCATGCGGATACGCGGAATGCGGAAAATCGCATTCTATTGGATTCCGGTATTTGCCGGGTTTCAAACCCATACGCTGTGGTCTTAAATCCGTTCATTCGCTGTTTAGCCAGATAAGCTGGTATAGTGCGGTCTCCCACGCCCAACCAATCGGCGTGCGGTTCTTAAAATCTGATCTCTCGATCACTCATTCGTCTGCCTCGATTGGTGCTGGCTAAATGTCTTGCAGGCCGTCGCAGGAAAAAACATGTCAACTGAAGTAACTACCGGTAGCCCGGACTTTAATGGTCTTGGCTCCAATAGCCCTGACTTTAATCACCTCGGCTTGGCCGAACCCCTTATGCGTGCGATTGCCGATGCTGGCTACACCACGCCCACCCCGATTCAGGCGCAAGCCATTCCGCTGGTTTTGGCGGGCGGCGATTTGCTGGCTGGGGCGCAAACCGGCACGGGTAAAACCGCCGGTTTTACCTTGCCGATTCTGCATCATCTTTCTAGCCGCGAAGCGGTTAATCCCAAGCCGGGTCGCCCGCGCTGTTTGATTCTGGTGCCCACGCGTGAACTCGCTGCGCAGGTCGAAGAATCGGTCAAAACTTACGGCAAGTATCTGTCGTTAAAATCCATGGTGATGTTTGGCGGTGTGAATATCAATCCGCAATTTAAAACCTTGCGCTCACGGGTGGATATTCTGGTCGCTACGCCGGGCCGTTTGCTGGATCACCTGAATCAAAAAACCGTGGATTTAACCGGTGTGGAAATCCTGGTGCTGGACGAAGCCGATCGTATGCTGGATATGGGCTTTATCCGCGATATTAAAAAAGTGCTGGCGGTGGTGCCCAAGCAGCGCCAAACCCTGCTGTTCTCGGCGACTTTTTCGGACGAGATCAAGGCCTTGGCCAATGGTCTGCTGCATAACCCCGGCTGCGTGGAAGCAGAGCGCCGCAATACCGCGTCTGAACTGGTGGAGCAATCCCTGCACATGATTCCGCAAGCGCATAAACGTGATTTGCTGTCGCACCTTATCAAGCATAACGACTGGCAACAGGTACTGGTGTTTACCCGTACCAAGCACGGCGCAAACAAGCTGGCCGAAAAACTCATCAAGGACGACATCTCCGCCGCCGCCATCCACGGCAACAAAAGCCAGGGCGCACGCACCAAGGCCTTGGCCGGGTTTAAAAAAGGCGAGGTGCGCGTACTGGTTGCCACCGACATTGCTGCACGCGGCATTGACATCGACCAGTTACCGCAAGTGGTTAACTTTGAGCTGCCCAACGTGGCCGAAGATTACATTCACCGCATTGGCCGCACTGGCCGTGCAGGCAGCACCGGCTCGGCGCTGTCGCTGGTGGATAGCGAAGAAATGGGCTACCTGAAAGACATCGAAAAACTCATCAAGCGCAACATCGTGCGCGTGGAAATAGAAGGCTTTGTGCCGACCCCGCGTACCGCTGCATCAGAAGACGAGCGCCCACCCAGGCCGCCTCAAGGCCGTGGGCAAGGCCGTGGACAAGAAGGCAGGTCGCAGCAAAATCGTGGTCAGCGTAGCGCTAGTTCGCGCGGTGAAAGTGGGCGCACAGAAGGGCAACGCAGCGGCGGCCAGCGCAATGATGCGCAACGTAGCGAAGCAAATGCAGGCGGTGCCAAAAGTGCTGGCGGCAGAACCGGCGGGGGGCAACGCAACAGCGGCCCGCGTAGCGAAGCCGGGCGTACAGAAGGTGGACGCAGCCAAGCGCCGCGTGCTAACGGTGGGCGCGCCGGCGCACCACGCTACCAACCCGCAGCCAGCTACGGCAGCGAGCTGCGCTCCGATCAGGAAGCCTTTGCCAGAGCCGAACTCGCCAGGGAAGGCATCCAGCCTGCGGCCAAACCCGCGCAATCGCCGCAATCGCCGCAATCGCCACGCCCACCGCGCAAACCCAAACCCCAGGCGGCGCTGTTTACACCCAAAAGCGGCGTGCGCGGACGTTAAACCGGATGCTTGATGTTGTAGAGGTGCTGTAGTGCCAGACGCAAGTTATCCGGTTATTGGTTGGACTGAAGATGGCAAACATCAGTCCGCCCGTTGGCGTTCAGAAAACAATACATCGCCGCCCAAGTGCGTTATGTTGGTGGACGACACGCTCCCCGCCGATGCGGCTTATCGGTTAGCCAGTGAGGGGACGGGATTACTGTGGCGCGGCGACTATCAAAATGCGCGTCAATTGCAATTGGCGATAGCGCGGCGCATCGACCGCAAGCCGCGCAAAGCCGCTACCTCGCCGACCGAGGCTTTTAATTTCCATCGCCAGTTTCAATCCCAGCGTGCCCGCACACTGGGATTGATCTTGCTGCCACTGACAGCCGATTACAGTATTTCTTTGCGACGTGCGCCGGATGTGCAGCAAGCCTGTGTTGAAGCGTATGGCTCAGATAACGTACCTTCGGTAGTATCGCTGCGCGAGATGCTGGGCGTGGTGGGCGCACACGAATGGCGCAAATCCGGCATTGAAATCCCCGCGCTGGATGCGCGTATTCATCCGCATTACGGCGTGTTTTCGCCAGTGCGTAGCGAGTACGTGGGGCTGGTGGCAGACGCACCGTTGCCATCAACGGAACTGGCTTTTGATATTGGCACGGGAACCGGCGTGCTGGCCGCGTTGCTGGCCAAGCGAGGCATCAAGCGCATCATCGCCACCGATCAAGACCCGCGTGCCTTGGCTTGTGCGCAGGAAAACATCAACCGACTTGGGTTAGAAAATCAGGTCGACATTATGGCAGCCAATCTTTTTCCAGCAGGCCGCGCAGCGCTGATTGTTTGCAACCCGCCGTGGCTGCCCGCCCGCGCCAATTCGCCGCTGGAGCACGCGATTTATGACCCGGACAGCCGCATGTTGCTGGGATTTTTAAATGGTTTGGCCGCGCATTTGACTCCCGGCGGCGAAGGCTGGTTGATCCTGTCGGACTTGGCCGAACATCTTGGCTTGCGTACACGTGATTTTCTGCTCGCCGCCATCGACGCAGCCGGATTAAAAATCGTCGCACGCATGGACGTAAAGCCCACCCATCCTCGCGCCGCAGATAAGTCCGATCCGCTGCACGCGGCACGGGCGGCGGAAGTAACATCGCTGTGGCGGCTGACAAACCGTTAAGCGATACAGGCGCATCTACAAATATTGCTTGATAACCTGAATTAACGCATCTACAATTATTTGCATGGGAACACGGCTGATCTGGGACGAAGCCAAACGGCTGGCAAACCTTGCAAAGCATGGCCTGGATTTCGCCGATGCGAGTGAAGTGCTGGATTCGCGCTACCGGCTGGACGTTCTGGTGGTGCGTCGGGGTGAAGCCCGTACCGAATCGTTTTCCTACGCGCTGGGCTTTCTGGCGGTGCTGACGGTGATCCACACCGAGCGCGATGGCGCAACGCGCATTATCAGCTTTCGCCAGGCAAGCAAAAATGAATGGGAGCGATACGATGTCTGGCTCGAAAACCAACAGCATGACACCTGAGGAAGTCCGCGCCGCCGTGCGTGCGATTCCGCCGTCTCAGCATTTTGTTTGGGACGGCAAAGATGAGGATGAGCGTCCGGCAACTGCGGAGGAAATGCAGGCTGGCATCGAGGCGGATCGCAAGCGGCGCGGTCGCCCGGCGGGGAGCGGCAACAAGGAGCAAGTCGCCATTCGTTTTGATAACGACGTGCTGGCGGCTTTTCGAGCTGCTGGCGCGGGCTGGCAAACGCGCATGAACGCCGCACTGCGCGACTGGCTTAAAACCCATTCTGCAGGATAGTCCATCGCTACCCGTGCTATGCGGACAGCCTGATTACTGGCTTTTATCCGGGTTAAATCGCCCACGCAATCATCAGGAAACTCACCATGATCACCCGCCGTTATTTGTTTACCTCAGAATCCGTCGCCGAAGGCCATCCGGACAAAATCGCCGACCAGATTTCGGACGCGATTCTGGATGCGTTTCTGGCCGAAGAACCTGAGGCCAAAGTGGCCTGCGAAACTTTCGTTGCCGATAATCTGGTGGTGATTGCGGGCGAGTTTAAAACCGTGCGCCGCGAGCTGTTCAGCGAAATTCAACACCGCGCCGAAAGTATTGCCCGCCAGGTGCTGCACGACATCGGTTATGTCGATGCCGAAACTGGCATTGATCCCCAGTTGTGCGAAGTGCAGGTGCGCTTTAATCATCAGTCCATCCAGATTCATAAAGGCATCACGCTGGCGGGCGGCGACATCGGCGCGGGCGATCAGGGCTTGATGTTTGGCTATGCCTGCGACGAAACGCCCGACCTCATGCCTTACCCGGTTTGGCTGGCGCATCGGCTGGTGCGGCGGCAGGCCGAAATCCGCAAATCCGGCGTGTTGCCGTGGCTGCGCCCCGATGCCAAAAGTCAGGTCACGGTGGCCTACGAAGGCCAGCGCGTGGTCGGCATCGAAAATATCATCCTCTCCACCCAGATCGAGCGCGACCTTGATCCCGCCTGGGTGGCACGGGAAGTGGCGCGTGAAATTATTGATCCGCTAGTGCCGCTGGCGATGCGCTTGCCGACATTCAAACTGTGGGTCAACCCAGCCGGCCCGTTTGAAATTGGCGGCCCCAACGGCGACACCGGCCTGACTGGCCGCAAGATTATCGTCGATACCTACGGCGGTTCCTGCCCGCACGGCGGCGGCGCGTTTTCCGGCAAAGACCCCACCAAGGTCGATCGTTCGGCGGCCTACATGGCGCGCTACATCGCCAAAAATCTCGTCGCCGCAGGCTATGCCAAACGCTGCCTGGTGCAACTGGCGTATGCCATCGGCGTGGCCGAGCCGGTTTCCCTGTTGATTGAAACCTATGGCACCGGCAGCGTGCCAGATGAGGTTTTGGAAGCCATGGTGCGCGCCACATTCAAGCTCACCCCACGCGGCATTATCGACAGCCTCCACCTGCGCCGCCCCATCTACCGGCAAACCGCCGCCTACGGGCACTTTGGCCGAGCCGAGCCGGATTTCACCTGGGAGCGCGTGGATATGGCGGAGAGGCTGGCGGGGTTTAACGTCTGATGCGGCTTCGTCCCTGGGAACACTGATTAGCTTTGTTCA
>JAYUCZ010000316.1:0-6089 GCA_043740065.1 Thiobacillaceae bacterium
TATAACCAGAGCGCCGATTTCCATAATGCGCCAGCGGGAATGCCGATGACAACCCGCTCGCCTATCGTTGCCTGCAAAATGTTGTTGGCTGGAAAAGCGCGTTCCTTGCGCCCAAACAAGTCTGCCAGTCTGCGCGTGGAGCAACCGCCTGTGCCGCAACTACCGCAGGTGCTGGATTCGCGCGCTTCCACCCAAGCCAGATCGCCTTCGATTTTAAGCACGATGGCATGCTGTTCCAGCATCATTTTCCTGGTCATTTTTTTTGCACCGAGTTGGCGACTTCCAGCAGGGTGGCGGCCGGGACTTCGCCCAGTGCGGTAATTTTGTGGCCCCCCAGGCGGCGCGAATAAATGTTGATTGCGTTTTCCGTCGAGAGCCCTTGCAAAGCGTACATATCTTCCTGTATCGGCTCGATGAATATAGAGAAGCTGCTCATGCCATCGGAATAAATGCGATGCAAAACTGAATTCTTTCTGCCCGGCAGCGGACGCATGGCCTCAAAAGTGGGGACGTATCCGGGCGGCGGCTTCACAGCCCATTCGCCGGTTTTCGCCTGTTCGTCAAAACCGGCAACCTGCACCAGTTTGCCTGCCGTACGCAGATCAAAAATCGCCTTGTCAGGCTGTTTGCCAATTTCAATTTCTGAAAAAACAAACATCGACACGGATGCGCCGCGCTCATCCACGATTCGGGTTTTAAGCGGCAGTGACGAGGCCATATCCAGCCAGACCATCTGGGTATAACGATAGCCATCACGCGGTTCCAGTATCACCACCTGGCAATTCCGACCGGCTACTTTTTCGACACCGCCCAGTTTGGGGTTGTAATACCTTGCCAGATTAGCGGCGTTATCCGGGATCACCGCAGGAAAAAAACGCTGCACGGCATTGCGGTCAACCCGGACTGTTTTTCCATCCGCCAGGTGGCAATACACCTCGTCATTGATGCGGATAAATTCACGTCGCGGGCCATCCAGCACTTCGGTCTTGTTGCGCTCGACTTTCGCATCTACCCGGTGCGACACCCGCATCACCTCGGTATGTTCGCCGTGATAGTAAAAATAAGTCCCTGTGTAATTAAGCGCCCGCGATGCCTGGCTGGCCTGATTCAGCCACTCCAGCACATCGCGTGCCTGTGCCACTTGCGCGGCCAGCAGGCACGCCGCAAGCAGTGCGCCATTGAATACACCGCGCATGATGTTTTGCTTCATTTGGCAGGCTCGTCCCGGGTCGAGGTCATCACTGCCGCAGTCATTACGGCACGCTGGTAAGGCGAAGCCACCGCCACTGGCGCAAATTCCTGATGCGCCACCAGGTACGGTGCCATCTGTTGTTGCATATTTCTGGCCAGTGCCACTGCGCGGATTTGCGCCTTGGCATTTTCGGCCAGTTGCAGACCGTCCTGCTGGCCGCTCAATCCGGGCATCAACGCCACCACAGAAATTACCGCCACCGAGGCCGCCAGCGCCATTGCCGCCGGGGCGGCATAACGGCGCATGCGCGGTGCCAGCACGGTAGGTTCCTGCGCCAGCCGTGCGCTGAATTTTTCGTTAAAACCGGCAGGCAACTCGGGCGCTCCACGCCCAGAATCTCGCCACCCGGAATCTCGCATGGCATCGCCAATCTCGTGATAAAGCGCCCAGCGCTCACGCGCCTGCGCATCCCGGCAAAGATCGCTGGCAGCCTTGCTGCGCTGGCTGGCGGCAAGCTCACCATCCATCAACTCACACAGCCAGTCTGATGTGCCGGTATCCTGCATCTCGCTTTGTTTTGCCTCGCTTTGTTTTGCCACGGCTGATTGGGCTCGGGTTTCCATGATTACCACCTCTTGTCTTTGCTGGTGCCCAGCATCGGGCGAATTTTTACTGCAATAGCCTCGCGTGCGCGAAAAATCCGCGAGCGCACCGTGCCAATCGGACAATCCATCATCTGTGCAATTTCTTCATACGACAGACCTTCAATTTCACGCAGGGTAATGGCGGTTCTTAAGTCCTCTGGCAACGCATCCACGGCTTGGTTCACGGCCAGGGCAATTTGTTTGGATTGCAGCTCGGCTTCTGGCGTGGCGACATCGCGCAGCAACTCGGCCTCTTCAAAACCTTCCGCCTCTTCGTTGTCAAACGAGGTCGTGGTGGGCGCACGCCGCTTGCGTGCCACCAGATAATTTTTGGCGGTGTTCACCGCAATGCGATACAGCCAGGTGTAAAACGCGCTTTCGCCGCGAAAACCCGGCAGCGCCCGATAGGCCTTGATAAACGCCTCCTGGGAAATGTCTTCCACCTCGGCGGCATCGCGCACCATGCGCGACAGGAGACGCGCCAGCTTGCGCTGGTATTTGATCACCAGCAGCTCAAAAGCTCGCTTGTCGCCTTTTTGCGCACGTTCGACCAACTCCTGATCCAGCTCGCGATCCACGGCACTCCCTTGCAGCATTGTTATTATTCCCAGTATAAGCGAGCCGCTACGGCGGGTCGGACAGGGCGTTGTAAAGAAAGTTCATCGGGTATCATCCTAGAAACGGCAGTTGGACGCATTCGAGTGTGCGGTTTTCGGGTTGTCTGGCAAGGCGCGATGAGGCGCATGGCCGCTCCCTGCAACGAAGAGCAACGCGGCCAGGCGACCCGAAAACCGTGCAATCGGATGCGTAGCGTTCCTGCCCGAATGGTGGAGATTATCGAAGAGAAAAAACTCAATGTTCATGCGCTGTTCCGATGGCTAATAAGCGGTCAACTGCCGTTTCTAGGATAATTCCCACATGCACCACACCGACGTTCTCATCATCGGCAGCGGCTTGGCCGCGCTCACCACCGCGCTGCACCTCGCCGAGCACAAACACGTCACATTATTGACCAAACGCGAACTGCTGGATGGGGCCAGCGCCTGGGCGCAGGGCGGCATTGCTGCCGTGCTGGCCGACCAGGATTCAGAAGAATCACACATCCGCGACACGCTGATTGCCGGTGCCGGGCTATGCAACGAGCAGGTGACACGCTTTGTGGTCAGCCAAAGCCGCGAAATGGTCGATTGGCTGGTTGAGCAAGGTGTCAGTTTTACCCGTGACGACCAGCAATCCGCCAGCTATCACCTGACCCGCGAAGGCGGCCACAGCGAACGCCGCGTTATCCATGCCGCCGATGCCACTGGCCGCGCCGTGCAAACCTCGCTGGGCGAGCGCATCCGCAATCACCCCAACATTACCCTGCTGGAAAACTATCTGGCCATCGACCTGATTACTGGAAAACATACCGGCGACGACGAGCGGCGCGTGTATGGCGTGTATGCGCTGAACAACGACACCGGCAATGTGGAAACTTTTTCCGCCGGCTACGTGGTGCTGGCCACCGGCGGCGCGGGCAAGGTTTATCTGTACACCACCAACCCCGACACCTCCACCGGCGACGGCATTGCCATGGCCTGGCGCGCCGGTTGCCGGGTCGGCAATCTGGAATTTGTGCAGTTTCACCCCACCTGCCTGTATCACCCGGATGCAAAATCCTTCCTGATTACCGAAGCCGTGCGCGGCGAAGGCGGTCTGCTCAAATTGCCGGATGGCTCGCGCTTTATGCCGGAACACGACCCACGCGCCGAACTCGCCCCGCGTGATGTGGTGGCCCGCGCCATCGACTACGAAATGAAAAAACGCGGCCTCGATTGCGTGTATCTCGACATCTCGCACAAACCCGCCGAATTCATCATCAAGCACTTCCCCAACATCTTCCGCCAGTTGTCGGAATGGGGCATCGACATGACCCACGAGCCAATTCCGGTAGTGCCCGCCGCGCACTACACCTGCGGCGGCGTAGTGACAGACATGTTTGCCTGCACGGATTTATGCAACCTGTACGCCGTCGGCGAAGTCGCCTTCACCGGCCTGCACGGCGCAAACCGGCTGGCTTCAAACTCTTTACTAGAGTGCATGGTATTTGGCCGCGCCGCCGCCCGCCACATTCTGGAAAACTCGCCCTCCATTTCGGAAACCATTCCCGAATGGGACGAATCGCGCGTCACCGATGCCGACGAAGAAATCGTCATCGCCCACAACTGGGCCGAACTGCGCCGCTTCATGTGGGATTACGTCGGCATCGTGCGCACCAATAAACGGCTAGACCGCGCAGCCCACCGCATTGCGCTGTTGCAAGACGAGATCCAAGAGTTCTACGCCCAGTTCCATGTCTCGCGTGACTTACTGGAGCTGCGCAACCTGGTGCAGGTGGCCGACCTGATCGTGCGCAGCGCACAATCCCGCCATGAGAGTCGCGGCCTGCACTTCAGCCGCGACTACCCGCAAACCGACGCCATTGCCGAGCCCACCATCCTGGTGCCCAAGGCCTGACCCCTAACAGACCGACAGAAAGAGCGCCTGCCATGCTACGCACCCTACTCAAATCAAAAATCCACCGCGTCGCTGTAACCGACTGTGAGCTGCACTACGAGGGCTCGTGCGCCATTGACGAAGACCTGCTGGACGCGGCTGGTCTGGTCGAGAACGAACAAGTCCACATCTGGAACATCAACAACGGCGAACGCTTCGTCACCTACGCCATTCGCGGCGCGCGGGGCACAGGCATCATCTCCGTCAATGGCTCAGCCGCACGGCGTGCAGCAGTGGGCGATCTGATCATCATCGCGGCCTTTGCCCAAGTGCCAGAACCCCAGGTGGCCGGGTTTGTACCCCAGTTGGTTTTTGTAGATGACAACAACCGCATCAAAGAGCAGCGCAACCACATCCCCGTCCAGGCGGCCCACCATCCGGTGCCGACCGAGCACCTCGGCGGCGACAGCGCCTGACCCCCCCCCCACAAGGAGCCTATGTCATGACCACCCTGCAAGAACAAACCATCACCCTGCACCGCCCGCGCCCTGCAGCCCCCCCAAGCTGCGCCTCCGCCAACGCCACAGAAAAAACCGAACGCTGGAGCGTGGACGCCATTGAAGCGCTATTCCAACTGCCCTTCCCCGAGCTGCTGTTCCGCGCGCAAACCGTGCACCGCGAGTACTTCAATCCGACCCATGTCGAGTTCGCCACCCTGCTGTCCATCAAGACCGGTGGTTGCCCGGAAGACTGCGGCTACTGCCCGCAAGCCGCCCGATATCACACGGGGGTAGAAGCCTCCAAGATGATGGCGCTGGACCAGGTGCTATTCGCGGCCAAGCGCGCGCAAGAGGCCGGGGCCACGCGCTTTTGCATGGGTGCCGCCTGGCGCACGCCCAAAGACCGCGACATCGAAAAAGTGGCCGAACTGGTCAGCGCTGTCAAGGGCCTGGGCCTGGAAACCTGCGCCACCTTGGGGATGTTGAACGAAGGCCACGCCGAACAACTGCGCGACGCCGGACTCGACTACTACAACCACAACCTGGACACCGCGCCCGATTTTTACGGCGACATCATCACCACGCGTGACTACCAGGACCGCTTGGACACGCTGGCGCGCGTGCGCCAGGCGGGCGTGAAGGTGTGCAGCGGTGGCATCGTCGGCATGGGCGAGAGCCATCGCCAGCGTGCGGGCTTGATTGCCGAACTGGCGAATTTGAGTCCCTACCCCGAGTCCGTGCCCATCAACAACCTGGTGCGCGTGGAGGGTACGCCGCTGGCAAACACCGCACCGCTGGATCCGTTTGAGTTCGTGCGCACTATCGCCGTGGCCCGCATCACCATGCCCAAGGCCCGTGTACGTCTGTCGGCAGGTCGCCAGGAAATGGGCGACGCCATTCAGGCCCTGTGCTTCCTGGCCGGCGCCAACTCGATCTTCTATGGCGACAAGCTGCTCACCACCGGCAACCCCGACACCCAGGCCGACCTGGACTTGCTCGCCCGCCTGGGCATGCAGCGCGGCGCACCTGAAATGGTTTAAAGCATTATGAAATCTTGCGGGACAGACCAAGAGTTACGCGCAGCGAACTTTGCTCTGTCCTCAACTGATTAGGGATAACCCATGACCTCCACCGCACAAAACAACGCCAGCCCCTACGGCACCTTGCCCCCCGCCAGCAGCCCGGCCACGCGCAAACCCGTCAGCCTGCCGCGCCTGCACGAGATGCACGCGCGCGGCGAGAAGATCACCATGCTCACCGCCTACGACGCCACCTTTG
>JAYUCZ010000317.1:0-2548 GCA_043740065.1 Thiobacillaceae bacterium
CGCCCCACCCTGCACCAGCCAGTCTTGGGCGGGACGCCACTCGGCATGGGCGAACACATTACCCAGCGTGCCGCCCAGTGTTTCACCCGTGGTGTAGGAACCCTGGCTTTGCACTGCCTCGTGACGCAACTCGCCACCCCACACCAAACGCAAATCCGAATTCAACCTGCGCATGGACGAAAAATCGAGCTGGGTGCGCCACTGCTGGATGTTCGTATTCACCACCTTGTCGCCGTCATACTCGCCCCTCTTGAACGGCAACACATAGCGCTCGACCCCTTGATCGGTCTGGCTGTGGCTGAACTGCACATTCCACATTTCATCCGCGCTCATCGTGCGTTCGAAACGTAGCTACGCAAAACCGCTGCGCGGATCGTAGGCGCGTGGATCGTCCGGCTTAGTCAGTTGCCCGGCGTTCCAGTTGCCGCCCGCCAGGCCAATCTGCGCGGAAAGCTGATCGGTATTGGACAGCCGATAATCCCAGCGGCCATTCAGCATGGAGGTATAACTGCGCTCGTAATAATCGTTCGTCCCGCCGTTTATGGTATCCACAAAGGTCTTTTCGAAACGGTCACGGTGTTGTCTGGACAGCGTGACACGGTAACGCAAATCGCCCTCGCCTCCGCCCACTCTGAAAGTTGCGCCCGCCGTGTTCTGCTCCCCCACCAGCACCGAGGCCATCTTGCCGCGTGTGGTAGAAGGGTCTTTGGAAATGATATTGATAATGGCAAAAAAGGCGTTGGCACCATACACCGCCGCATCCGGGCCGCGCACCACTTCAATGCGCTCGATGTCTTCCATGGCCAGCGGCAAAGTACCCCAATTTACCTCGCCAAAATTGGGGCTATAGATCGAACGGCCATCCACCAGCACCTGAAAGCGCCGCGAATAGGCATCGGCAAAACCGTGATAGCCAATGGCAAACGTATTGTCGCGGGTGTAGCCCACCGAAAAACCTGGCACCAGCCGCAACAAATCCGGAATGTCGTGAAAGCCGGATGCGCGGATCATGTCGCGGTCGATGACCGTCACCGAGGCCGGGCTGTCCCGCAGAGCTTGCGTCATGCGCGAAACCGTCAGCACCACCGGCAAATCGGCGAAGAAATCGGCTTCCGAAAGCGCAGCCTGCGCGGGTTGGGCGAACAGCGCCACACTCCCCAGCAGCGTGATCGCGATGCCCCGCTTCATCTTACGCAGAGAGAGAGAGAGAGAGAGTACCTGCTCACTTTTTCTAATCCCTAAAACGGGATGTCGTCTTCCAGATCGTCAAAGCTGCCGCCCGCAGCGGCTTTGGCGGGTGCATTATTGCTGGGGGCGGGGGGGCTGGCCTGGCGTTGCGGAGCGTTGCCATACTCTTGACGGGGTGCGCCTCCGCCCATGTCTGCCGTGCCGCCACTTGCGCCACCTTTACTACCCAGCATTTGCATTTTGTCGGCGATAATTTTGGTGCTGTAACGCTTGATGCCTTCTTTGTCGGTGTATTCGTCGGTTTTTAGGCGACCGCTAACAAAAATAGACGAACCTTTTTGCAGGTATTGGGCGCAAATTTCAGCCAGTTTGCCAAAAAAACTTACGCGCACCCATTCGGTGGTTTCGACCAGTTCGCCAGCCTTGTTTTTGTACTTGTCATTCACCGCAATCGACAGGTTGGTGATGGCCTCGCCGGATGGCAGGTATTTAGTCTCAATCTGCCCGACATTGCCGATGAAATTGCACTGATTCAAACTCGCCATTTATATTTCCCCTTTGATTAAGTTCATCGCGGCGGCTTCATCCCATCCGCTTTTTGCCACTTTCAATACCGCCAAGTTTTCTTCGTGCATGACGGCGACTTCTTTTACGCCGGCCAGCGCGGCCAGTTGCGCCTTGAGCAGCGCACCGCGCGCCGCGTCCAGCGCACCTTCGACCTTGAACATGCGGGTTCTGACTGCGGGCGGGGTTTGCATACCCAGCGC
The DNA here is from genome assembly GCA_043740065.1 of Thiobacillaceae bacterium. Lineage (GTDB taxonomy): Bacteria > Pseudomonadota > Gammaproteobacteria > Burkholderiales > Thiobacillaceae > UBA6918. Next base: position 1,956 of record JAYUCZ010000317.1, read on the forward strand.
CACAATCAGCCATGCGCCCATCAGCACGCCGCAAAACGCAAAGGTCGCGCCAAAACCATAATATTTGGCCAGCCAGCCGCCCACCACACCGCCGGTAAACAGCCCCAATGCCTGAGCGGTATTGTAAACCCCCATGGCCGTGCCTTTGGCGCTGGCCGGTGCAAGTTTGGAAATCAGCGATGGCAGGCTGGCTTCCAGCACGTTAAACGCAATAAAGTACAGCAGCAGCGCCGCCGCCAAGCCCCAGACCGAGGTTTGCGCGGCCATCAGACTCATTTGCGCGGCCAGCATCAAGGCCACTGCGCTGACAAATACCGGCTTGAGCTGGTCGCGCTTTTCGCCATAAATAATCGCCGGAACCATCAATACAAAAGACAGCAATAACACTGGCAAATACACCCACCAGTGGTGATCGGCGGGTAGTCTTGCGCCTTCCAGCAGCATCACCGGCACCGCCACAAACATGGCCATTTGCGCCGCGTGCAGGGCGAAAATGCCAAAATTCAAACGCAATAACTGCGGGTCGCGCACCACATCTTTTAGCCTGGCTGGGTTAGCCTCGGCATCGGCATGAAAATGCGATTTTTCCGGAT
>JAYUCZ010000318.1:0-13832 GCA_043740065.1 Thiobacillaceae bacterium
CGCTGGCGCGGCGGGTTTGGTTTTCATCTTGGCTTTCATGGAGGGGTTAACCGGCGTAGGAGCAGGAAGGGAAAACGCAGCAAAAAACCCAGCATCAGCCGGATATGCATCCAGGTCAGCAGGGTGTTGTCGCGCAGGTAGTTGAAGTGGGAAACGCCGCCTTCGTCGGCAAGCAGATATTTTACCGGCGCATCCAGATTGACCGGGCGCACGCCGCGCCAGCACAGGCGCACCACAGCTTCGGGGTCAAAGTCGAAGCGGCGCATCCAGCGCTGGCCGCGCATCACCTGACGCAGCGGCTCGATGGGATACACACGAAAGCCGTACAGCGAATCGCCGATACCCGACCATAAGGTTTCCAGATTCGCCCACCAGTTTGACAGCTTGCGCCCCTGCACGCGCAAGGCGGGCGCATCGGCAGCAAACACCGGCTTGCCAAGGATCATCGCGGCGGGACTGTGTTGCGAAGCGGCCATAAAAGTGGGGATGAGATCGGCTGGATGCTGGCCGTCGGAGTCCATGGTCAGCGCGTGGGTAAACCCCTGCTGCGCGGCAAGCTCCAGACCGTGCAACACTGCCGCGCCTTTGCCGCCATTGACGGGCAGCACGATGATTTTTAACTGCGCATCGTTCGCCGCCATTTCTTTCAAGCCATCGGCGCTGCCATCGCTGCTGCCGTCCACCACCACCCATACCGGTGCCCACTGGGCGCGGGCGGCACGCACGGTGACGTAAACCTGCGCACCGGGGTTGTAGCTGGGGATCAGCACCAGATGGCTGGTGGAAGGGGTTTGCATCAGCGGGTGGCCTGAATGTTCGCCGACGGCGCGTCGGGCGGCAGAAAGCGTGGCGCATCGCGTAGTGCGTCGATGAAATACTGTTCCAGTTCTGCGGCAGATGCGTGGGCTTTTTCTGGCGCATCAAAACGACGACCCAGGCGCACACGATAGGTGATCGGCATGCTCGGGCGCTTGAACAAGGGCCAGCCCTTGATGAGATAGGGCGAGTCGGTTTCGATGAAAACAGTCTGAATCGACACTTTTGCACGCCTGGCAATCAACCCAGCCGTGCCCTTGCAGACATTGACCGGCCAGCGCGTGGTGCGTGTGCCTTCGGGGAAAATCAGCAGGTGCTGGCCGTTGTTCAATGCGGCCACCGATTGTTTGATCATGGAGAGTTGCGCATCGTTGCGGATATAACCTGCGAAGCGTGCGCCCGCGCCAAAGAAAAGGTTATCGACGATATCGGCTTTCATGATGCAGGTCATGTTGGGCAGGCGCGAGATGACCATCACCGCATCGAGCAGGCAAGGATGGTTGGGCGCGATGATCATCGCGTCTTCTGCTCGCAGGCTGTCGAGCGCACCAAGATCAAAACGGCAAGCGCCGATGGCAGACAACGCGCCAAGATAAATGCGAAACCCCGTGGTAATCCCCCAGCGCCCGAGCGGTTCTGCCCAGCGTTTGGGCAAAACGTAATAAAGCGGCACGGCAAGCAGCGTAAAGGTCAGGCTGATCGTGCCCAGCAGCAGCAGGCCAAACCAGAGCGCAAACATTTCGTACAGCCATTGGCGGGCACGCCCGGGCAACGAGGGAGGTTTCGATAGTGGCGTGTCCGCCTTGAGCCGGGCAGTCACACGCTGGCCCCGGTTTGCATGGCGTGTCCGCCTGAGGTTTCAATAATGGCGTGACCGCCAGAGGCCTCAATCTCAACCAGCAAGTCGGCGCGGCAGATGTCCGCATATAGAAACGTCGCCAGCACCGGGCTGCCGACAAACTGCGTGATTTCGCGACGCACAGCTTCCAGATTGTCGCTGCCCAAATCCTCGGCGCGGCGAACATAAACCTTGTAAGCCAGTTGTTCGAGGCGAAAATCAGCGTCCGGCGCGTGGCGGTTGGCCTCGGCGACAACCGCCGCGATATTGCGCAGGCATTCCCGCGTCTGTTCTGCCACATCGCCGCTGTGCAGGGTTTGATGGCCGACGATGCTGGCGGTGCCGGAGATGAACAGCATGTCGCGCCCGCCCAGTTTGACCAGCCCGGCGCGTGAGAAGGTCGGGCTACGCGGGCCGTAATCGCCGGGGTAATGGTAGGCGGCGAGCTGGCGCGGATTTTCAATGCCGATCACGTTTGCGCGGGTTGCCAGAAAAGCAATCTGCAAACCGCCGCCCGCCGCCCCCAGCGCACAGGCCGCCGGCACATTGCCGATCACCGCGTAGCCATGCGCGAGAAACGCATCCTGACGGCCAATGTTGAACTGGCGGTAACGCTCGATAGCGTGGCTTTCCTGATTAATCTCTGGAAAATAATTCCAGATGCGCAGCACGGCGCTGTAGCCAAGCGTTTCCAACAGTTCAAAGATGGCCTGATAAGCCGCTTCGGTGGTGGTTTGCAGCGGTAGCCCGGCAACCTCGGGCAGACTGATGCTGCCGAACAGCAGGGTGTCGCTTTGCCGGTAGCGGATCGCACCATGCTGGCCGGATTGCAACGCTTCCGTGCAATGCCAGATTTCGCAGATGGCTGCTTCGCCAGATGGCAACGCCATGTCCACGGCAAGCAGCGGAAGCGTTCCTGCATCCGGAAAATGCGCGGGGTGAGAAAAGCACGCGCCGCCCAACATGCTGTCGGCTTGAGACAAGCGGGAGGCGGGCAGGATTTCCAGCCGCAGCATCGCTTGCTCGACCATCAAGCCCGGCCCTCCGGCTCTTCTACATAGCGGATGTCCCGCTTGTGGCGTTGCCAGGCCGCAAATGTGCGCTTCAGGTTGGCCGCAGACGCAAGGTAATAAATGAGCTTAAACATCCACAGCGCGCGCCAGATCGGTGTCTTGCCGTAAATATCGCCCGCCAGCACCGACAGCAACGCCTCCCGCACCCGGAAAATATTGCTCGGCGCCATGAACAAGTCGCGCATGGCGGGGTTGGTGACGCGATAGATAAACCAGGAAAATTCCTTCGGGCCGTGCTTCATTATCTTGTCGAAACGCTTGAGTGCCGCCGCTGCATTTTGCGGCTGGCGCAAACAGACATCAACCGCGTCGGCACCTTCGAAGGCGCTTTTCATCGCCAGCATGACACCCGACGAAAAAACCGGATCAACGAAAGCGTAAGCGTCGCCCAGCAGCAGGTAGTTATCGCCGTAGCTATGATCGCAGGCGTAGGCAAAGTTGCCGGTGGCCTCCACTTCCGAGACCAGTTCGGCATCTTGCAGACGCATCGCCAATGCCGGACACAGGGCAATCTGGTCGAGGAAAAAATCCTTGACGGCGTTGTTGCGGGTTTTCAGATGGTGCGGCCAGGTCACCACCCCCACACTGGTGGTGCCATCCAGCAGCGGAATAAACCAGAACCAGCCATGCTCAAACCAGAAAATGCTGATGTGGCCTTGCTTCTTGCCTGCATGCCGCCGTGCGCCTTTGAAGTGGCCGTACAGGGCGGAGCTGTTGTGCTTGGGGTTGCGCTGTTTGGCCTTGAAGCGGTTGCCGAGAAAGGTGTCGCGGCCGGAAGCGTCAACCAGAAAACGGCATTGCCAGGTCTGGCTGCGGCCATCGTCGTGTTGTGCGTGGACGATAGCGCCAGCGTTGTCCGGCAGGAATTCCACCTCGCGCACGCGGCAACCCTCGACAATCTCCGCGCCTTTGCGTGCGGCATTGCGAATCAGAATCTCGTCGAATTCGGAACGCCGCACCTGGTAGGCGCTCGGCATCGACTTGTCCCAGGCATCGGAAAACTCAAAAGACTGCTGGTGATCGTGCCGGGGCGAAATAAATTCCGCGCCCCATTTTTGCATGCCGATCGCTTCTACCTCGGCGCGTATCCCAAGCTTGTCGAATAACGGCAGATTGGCCGGCAGCAGCGATTCGCCAATATGAAAGCGCGGATGGCGGGCTTTTTCCAGCAGCGTGACCCGGTGGCCTTTTTCTGCCAGCAGGGTGGCAGCAGTCGAACCGGCGGGGCCGCCGCCGATCACCAGCACATCGCAACGGTGTTCGGCAAGGTGGACGGACATGGGATCGTGCAACATGATATTTTTCCTTCGGGTTAATGGCAACACCGCACAAGGCCATGTCCGCAAAACTGAAAACAAGCAGATTCTACCCAACGGGCTTGGCAGTTCGCCACTTCAAAATATGCAACCCGAGCTATCAGTCAGCAACCAGATGGTTGATATTCTGCATCTGCGCCACATCAAACCGGACAACAGAAAATCCAGCCCGGGTTTGAAACTGATGCACAGCCCGTTGTCCGCTTTGCAAATACGCCACCAAATCAGCCGCCAGGCTGCGGCGCATCAGCATCACTGCCGGATGCGTGCGTTCGGCATCTTCGGCAATCACGATGGGGCTGGCATTTCTGCCGGACAACAACCGCGCCAGCAAGTCCGGCGGCAAGTGCGGCATGTCACACGGCACGCTTAACAGCCATTCATGCTGTGCGGCGTTGAGCCCTTCCAGCACACCCGCCAGCGGCCCCTGAAAATCAGGCAAAGTATCTGCCACAACAGCGTAGCCACGACGGGCATATTCCTCAGCATTACGGTTGGCAGAAATCAGCAATTCATCGACTTGCGGGGCAATACAGCCAAGAACGTGGTCAATCAACGGTTTGCCCTGATATTCCACCAAACCTTTGTCGCGCCCGCCCATGCGGCTGCCCTGACCGCCCGCCAGAATCAGGCCGGTGACAAGCTCATGCATCGCTTGTCCGCTTGTATAACCAGAAGCGTTCGCCCTTTTCGCCGGGGCGTGCGCCATTCCAGTGCCGCAGCCAGCTGCGGTCAGGCGGGATTTCCTTGCGGCCCTTGGTATAAACCAGCAACCAGTCGCAGTCGTTTTGCGCCCCGACGCGAATATCCAGCCCGCCGTGGTACACCAATAACATTCTGTGCGTGACGCTAACATTGCGCGTGGCCAGACAAGCAGCCTGGCCGGTACGATCCTGCAAGGCACTGGCAATCCCGGCGTAGCCCAGGCGTTTATCCAGCGGCTGCATGAATAACACCATCAGCAGACACCAGATAAATGTGAGGCCAGCGCTCCAGACCAGAATAGGGCGTTGCGGCACACGCGGCTGGCGGCGTATCCAGCTAAGCCCGATCACCCAGATCAGGCTAACCAGCACACCCAGAAATAGCGTCCATTCGCGCAGACCTTCACCCTGCATACCCAGCTTGAGCAGACGCTTGGCCAGCCGCGCAGGCCAACCCAGATCAAACGCCGCCCAATGCACCCAGAGCGCCAGCGCAAAAAAACTGAAGGTCATGATGGAAAACCACATCAAGGCATTGGCTGCGCCGCGTCGCAGTTCTGCCAGCCCTGCGCCAGTCAGTAGCGCCAGCGCGGGCAACAGGACTATGCTTTGCAACTGTTCTGGTCGTGTTTGCAAACTCAGCGCCATCAACATCAGCAGAAAAATGCCCAGCGGCATCCACAATTTGACCGAATTCCAGCCTTCGCGCTTCAACCGATAGACCGCCCAGGCCGCCACCGGCCAGGCCGGCCAGGCAAACCAGCCGAGCGCGTTGACGAAATAGAACGGGCGGTATTTCGCGTTGCCGTCCGCACCAAACACATTGCTGGAGCTGGCCGCTTGCCACCATGTCGCGAATTTACCGGGTTCATGCGCCTGAACAGACAACAGCCAGGCACCGCACACCGCAATCACGATCAACAAGGCAAACCAGGAACTGCCGACCCGTGCCGAGCTGCGCCAGCTTGGAAACAATGCGGGTAACAGCAGCAACGCGCCGGATAAGGCCAGCGCAGGCAGCCACGCGCCCGCCAGAAACAAAGCGCACAACCCCAGCCCGGCCAGGCCACCGCCAATCAGCGGCTGCACCAGCAAGCGCACCAGACCGTAAGCAAACAATGACGCGGCGGCGAGTTGTGCGATATAGGGATTGATTTCATGCGCCGGAACCAGCAGCCCCATGCAACCCATCATGGCAAATACCGCAGGCCAGCCTGCCTCTTTCCCGTAAAGCCGCAGCGCAGTCAGCGCCGTTAGCCAGAGGGAGAGGCCCACCAGCACGCCACTGCCCAGACGCACCGCATCATGCAAAGGCAGGACAATTGAAAAAGCCATTGCGAATAGCTGCGCCAGCCACAAATACAACGGCGTGATATGGACTGCATCACCCGGGAACAGCCAGTCGCCCGCCTGACGTGCCTCTAAAAATCCGGCGAACGTGCTGGCATCCGCTCCCTTCCAGGGCATATGCCCAACCAGACCGGGCAACAGCCAGGCCAGACACAGCAGACCAAACCAGACCGCAGGCGGGAGTTTCCGGATCTGTTCGATCGTTGATTCGATCATTGAATGGTTTTCAGCAGTTGCCCCGGCTTGGGTTCACCAGCGGGATACAGGTCATTCATCAGCCGCAATTGCGCTTCAGCGCCGCTGCCTAACGCAGAGCCCGCCGCCAGCTGCGCCACGGTCTGCCCGGCCTGTGCAGTCACCACGCGGATAACGTAAGGCCGCGCCAACCTGCGTTCTTCAGCGGTAATGGCGTGGAAACTGTTGATTGCAGATTTCATCTCGGCTTTGTGTTGGCTATAAACATTATTGTCCTTGGCCAGCGCCGCCAGCAAAAACTGTGCGCCGTTAAAATTGACCGCCGCCGCCAGCACCGGTTTGCCCTGCTGCACGCCCGCCACAAACGCTGCCGGATTGCCGTTGACGTTGCCAGACTCATACTTGGCACCAGCATCCAGCTTGGGGCTTTTTTGCAGCGTGTCCATCGGCTGGACATTTTTCGGGCCGGGCTTTAACTCCACCATCGCCGACCCTTGCGGATTAATAGCCACCACGCGATCCGGTTTGTTCTGCACCCGCCAGCCTTGCGGAAACTGCACTGCGAAGCCGAGTTTCTCGTGCAACAGGGCGTTGCCGCGCACCACCCCCTGATCCGGGCTATCGCCAAAATACACGCCGTTCATCACGCGCAGAAAAGCCGCACGGTTTTCCACCGGGTTGGCGACCTTGTATTTGTCGGCCTCGCCCACCACTTCCTTCAAACGCTTGTCGTTGCTGGGGTGGGTTTCGAAGACACCATGGTAACGACGCGGCTCGCGGCCTTCTTTTTTCGCCTGCGCGATGTCATGCAATTCCTGATTTTTCAGCACACCGATGACTTCAATCATGGCTTGCGGGTTGTATGCGGTTTTCGCCAGATACTCCGCGCCCAGCCTGTCCGATTCCAGCTCATGATCGCGCCCATAGCCCGCCACCAAAGACTGGCTTAACTGCTGCAATACCGTCGCACCCGCCTGATTATTCATGCCCGGCACCAAAATCGAACCGAGTATCGCCCCCAGCCCCGCCGCCGTAGATGCGCTTTGCTGGCGCACCCCATGGCGCGCCGTCACATGGCCAATTTCATGTCCCAGCACCCCGGCCAGCTCCGCCTCGGAATTGAGATACGCCATGATGCCGCGCGTAATGTAGATATAGCCACCGGGCAATGCAAAGGCATTCACGTCAGGGCTATCGAGCACGGTGAAATGCCAGTCAAGCTTGGCACGGTGGCTGTTGGCCGCCAGCGCCTTGCCCACGCGCGTGACATAAGCCTGCAATTCGGGATTTTCGACCAGCCCGTATTCCTGCATGACATCCTTGTGCGCCTGCGCACCCATCTGAATTTCCTGCTGTTCCGACATCAGCACGAAGTCCTTGCCGCCGGACACCGGATTTTTCGCACAATGCGTCAACAGCAAAACGCCCGCCACTGCCACCACCACACGGCGCACGAGCCGTTTTTTCAGCTGATTTTTTGCAACTGGTTTTTTCATCTCAACCTCATCAACACATCAACACATCATTCCCGGATGATACCGCGTGCGCAAATACCGCCAAAACCGGAAGACAACAAAAAAGGCAGCCTGAGCTGCCTTTTTTACGTACCGCGACACCAACGATAATTTTTGTGATGATTTTTGTAAATATTGGATAAATATCCGGGCGGTTATTTCTTGGCGGTGCCATAACGCTGGCGGAATTTCTCCACACGGCCAGCGGTGTCGACAATTTTCTGCTTACCCGTGTAAAAGGGGTGGCACTCGGAACAGACTTCCACGTGCAAACCTTTGTTCAGCGTGGAGCCAGTTTTAAACGTATTGCCGCAAGAGCAAACTATGGCGATTTCGTTATATGCGGGATGGGTTTCAAGTTTCATGGTTTCGTCCTTTTTCCACGGCGTGTACGTGGAACTGCCTGAAATTTACGGAAGCCGCGCATTATGCACAAAAAATCAGCGGCTTGCAACGCGCAACATATCGCCCCTCAGTAAGTGCCTTCAAAAGACCTGCGTCATTGACGCAGCAAGCACCAAAACGCGCTGAAAACTCAATGCTCCCCTTATCTTCCGCCCGGTCATTGCCTAAAGTGAATCGTGTCCCCGATTTAATCCGCGAAGCCGATGATGAAACTGACCTGCTCCCTTAAAAAATTCGCCATCTTTGCCACGCTGTTGCTGGGGCTGGCCGCTCCCGTTGCCCTGGCTGGCAGCGCGGGGGAAATTGATGCCGGGGTGAACGACACCCTCACACGTTTCGGTCGCGACGTGGCGGGCGCGGACAATTTCATGAAAAGCGCCAAAGGGGTGCTGGTGTTTCCCAAGGTTTACAAGGCGGGCATTGGCATAGGCGGCGAATACGGCGAAGGCGCATTGCGCGTTGACGGCAAGACCGCCGATTACTACAGCACCGCAGCCGCCTCTATCGGCTTTCAGCTGGGCGCTCAGGCCAAATCCATCATTGTGCTGTTCATGGAAGACAAGGCGCTGCGCAAATTCCGCGAAAGCGGGGGCTGGAAAGCGGGCGTGGATGGCTCGGTTGCGCTGGTGGACTTGGGTGCCGGTCGGGAGCTTTCCACTCAAACCGTCAAAGACCCCATTGTCGCATTCATTTTTGGGCAAAAAGGACTGATGTACAACCTGACCCTGGAAGGCTCGAAGTTCACCAAACTGGATAAAAAGTAGGGGGGTTGTAATGAAGAAAACACGCTATGCGTTTCTTTTTCTTGCCGCCGTGACCGGCATGGCTGGCTGCGAGACTCACCCTTACTACGGCGATGTGCGCGTTCGTGACCGCGATTACGCCGTGCGCGTGGTGTTCAGCGATCATGACCGCGCACTAATACGCGATTACTACCGCGTCAACTACCGTAGCCTGCCGCCCGGCTTGGCAAAACAAGGCAAACTGCCACCCGGGCACGCTAAAAAACTTTATCGCAGCCAGCCCATTCCGCCCGGATTTGAGTGGCATCATCTGCCCGATAGTCTGGAAAGGCGTTTGGGCCGTCTACCCAATGATTATGTGCGCGTCATCGTGGGTGTCGATGTTGGCATCATGAATGTGCGCACCCGCGTGATCATGGATCTGATTGAAAACCTGGACGACTGAGCCGACGGCTCGGTGCGCGGAAACCCGGCATGTGCGACCGCGTAACACCGCGATCTGAAAGCGCCCTTATTTCCCGCCGCGCCTAGGTTTTACTTGCCGCTACGCATGGAATCAAAGAACTCGGCGTTGTTTTTTGTGGCGCGCATTTTATCCAGCAGGAATTCCATCGCGTCCAGATCATCCATGTTGTACAGCAATTTGCGCAGCACCCAGACTTTTTGCAGCACGTCCTGCGGCAGCAGGAGTTCTTCGCGGCGGGTGCCGGAGCGGTTGAGATTGATGGATGGATACACGCGCTTCTCGGCCATTTTGCGGTCGAGATGGATTTCCATATTGCCGGTGCCTTTGAATTCTTCGTAAATCACGTCGTCCATGCGGCTACCGGTGTCGATCAGTGCGGTGGCAATAATGGTGAGGCTGCCGCCTTCTTCGATATTTCTGGCCGCGCCAAAAAAACGCTTGGGTTTTTGCAGGGCGTTGGCATCTACGCCGCCGGTCAGCACCTTGCCTGAAGCAGGTTGCACGGTGTTGTAAGCGCGTGCCAGCCGGGTGATGGAGTCGAGCAGAATGACCACGTCTTTCTTGTGTTCGACCAGGCGCTTGGCTTTTTCGATGACCATTTCCGCAACTTGCACATGGCGGCTGGCGGGCTCATCAAATGTCGAAGCGACGACTTCTCCGCGCACCATGCGGCTCATTTCCGTGACTTCTTCGGGACGCTCGTCGATCAGCAGCACGATCAGTTCCACTTCCGGGTGGTTGCCGGTGATGGCGTGGGCGATGTTTTGCAGCATCACGGTTTTGCCGGACTTGGGGCTGGCCACCAAGAGGCCGCGCTGACCTTTGCCGATGGGTGCAATGATGTCGATGACGCGGCTGGTGATGTTTTCTTCGGCCTTGATGTCGCGCTCCAGCTTGAGCGGCTTGTTGGGGTGCAACGGGGTGAGGTTTTCAAACAGGATTTTATTCTTGGCGTTTTCTGGCAAATCGCCATTGACCGTATCCAGCTTGTTGATCGCAAAATAACGCTCGCCATCCTTGGGGGTGCGGATTTCGCCGTCCACCGCGTCGCCGGTATGCAGGTTAAAACGGCGGATCTGCGAAGGCGAAATATAAATGTCGTCGGGACTGGCCAGATACGAGGTATCGGGCGAGCGCAAAAAGCCGAACCCGTCCGGCAACACTTCCAGCACGCCGCCGCCGGAAATACTCTCGCCTTTTTTGGCGTGGTCTTTCAGGATGGCGAACAGCAATTCCTGCCGCCGCATTCGATTGGCGCTCTCGATGCCGTTCGCGGTGGCCATTTCCACCAGTTGAGTCACGTGGTATTGCTTGAGTTCAGAAAGATGCATGTGCGGGATGCGGCGGAGGCCGGAAGGGAAATAAGACGGTTTGGAAGACCCGCCTGCGAATGCAGGCGGAGAAGAATGCTGGTTATTTAGCTGGTTATTTAGATGTTGCTGTCAACAAACGCGGTGAGTTGCGACTTGGACAATGCGCCGACTTTGGTGGCTTCGACATTGCCGTTCTTGAAAATCATCAGGGTGGGGATGCCGCGAATGCCGAACTTGGGCGGCGTGGCCTGGTTTTCGTCGATGTTGAGTTTGCAGACCTTGAGCTTGCCGGTGTATTCCTTGGCGACTTCATCGAGAATCGGCGAAATCATCTTGCAAGGACCGCACCAGTCGGCCCAGTAATCCACCAGCACGGGCAGCGGCGATTGCAAAACCTCCTGCTCAAACGAGGCATCGGAGATATAGTTAACGTGTTCACTCATGCTGGAGGGCTCCTGACAGGAAACGATGCGATGTGCCGAGCTGGTTATAACATTCGGCAACAAGATGGGAATTTTTTATGCGCTACAGTTTAAAAGCTAAAGCGGAAATTTGGGTGATGGCGGGTGGTAAAAACCCGGCGTTGCCGCTATCCTACCCGAAATTTTGGTCAAAATGAAAGCACCGCCTTTTCTACCCGGACAAGCCGGGCATTCCATCGACCCTTTCAATAGGCAAACAGCATGACTTACGTCGTTACCGAATCCTGCATCAAGTGCAAATACACCGACTGTGTGGATGTTTGTCCGGTGGATTGTTTCCACGAAGGCGAAAACTTTCTCGTCATCGACCCGGAAGAGTGCATCGACTGCACCCTGTGCGTGGCCGAATGCCCGGTAGAAGCCATTTTTGCCGAAGATGATTGTCCGGAAGACCAGCGTCATTTTCTGCAACTAAACGCCGAGCTGGCGAAAAAATGGAAAGTCATCATCGAGCGCAAAGACGCGCCCGCCGATGCCGATGACTGGGTATCCGTCAAAGACAAACTGCAATATCTGGTGAAATGAATAATCCGGGGGCGCTTCTATCAATTCAGAGTTCGCTCAAAGGCAAGGCGCGGAAAAAATTTCGCCGTGCCGCATATGTTGATATGTAAGCAAGAAACTTTTTCCGCAACGCAGCAGTTAAGATGAAATCTGGATTGAGAGAAGTGCCCCCGGGAATCTCCCGGATTTCCCTCGCTGGCCGCAACCCGCCTGAAGCCGTTGCGGGTTTTTTAATTGACCACCATGCAAACAGCCTGCCCGACCTTTCCGGGCTGGTGGTACTCGTCCCCAACCACCGCGCCGGACAGGATTTTGCCCGGGCGCTGGCACGCGAAGCGGGGTTGCCCGCACTGATTCCCCCGCACATCACCCCGCTAAAAACCTGGGCGGCCAGCTTTGCCCGCACCGAACCCGAACCGCAAACCCGCCGTCTGGCCCGCCTGCATAGCGTACTCAAGCACCAAACATGGCTGGGCGAAGTGGATCGCTGGGCGCTGGCGGGCGAATTACTGCAACTGGCGGACGAGCTTTCCGCCGCACGCGGAGATCAGGCAGGCAGCGAAGAAGTAGGCGCTCGCTTGCGCGTCCTGTACGGCAACCACCTCGACCGCGAAACCGTACTGATCGAACAAGTTTGGCAGGCCATGAACACCGGCGGCAGCGACCCGCAGGCTGTTTACGCCCAATCATTACAGGCGATTCCGTCCGACAAGCCGGTGTTTGGGTTTTCGCTGGGGCCGCTAACAAAACTGGAGACCGACTTTCTCGAACGCATCGCGCACCGTGCGCCGGGCGCACCTTTTCAACACGGCGCACCGGTTTGCCTGTTTTCACAGCAAACCAGCGTTGAAAACGGCGTTGCTCAAACCCTGACCTGCGCCTGGGCAGACCCAAGCACACCCATCCGCAACAGGGCTTTGGCGTTAGCAAACACTTACCAACACTCGCCACTACGCGAACACATCAAGCTCAATCCCGCCGCGCATCTGGAAGCCGAAGCGCGTGGGGTTGCCACCTGGGTCGCCGAACAATTACAGGCCGGGCGCGAAAACATCGCCCTCATCGCGCTGGATCGCGAGACCGCCCGCCGCACCCGCGCCCTGCTCGAACGCATGGACGTACTGGTGGCCGACGAAACCGGCTGGACGCTTTCGACCACTGCCGCCGCCGCCGTCATTGACCGCTGGCTGGACTGCATCGCCAACGATTTTCCGCACACCGAACTGCTCGACCTGCTGAAATCCCCGTTTGTTTTAGGCGAACTGGCCGAGCGGCAAGATGCCGTGCTGGCACTGGAAACCGCCATGCGCAAACAGGGGGTGGCGCAGGGCTTGGCCGAAATCCGCCGACTGGCTTCCCGCTTCGAAACCTCCCCTGGCTTTCTCGACACCCTTGCCAGCACCACGCAAAACTTCGCCAGAACCCGCGCTCCCCTCGCCATCTGGCTGCAACGCCTGCTCGCCAGCCTCGGCCAACTCCACGCCACTGCCCCGTTATCCGCCGATGCCGCCGGAGCCTCGGTGCTGGACACGCTCAAACGCCTGCACCAAGAACTCGCGCCCGACACTGAAAAATACAGCTTCAGCGAATGGCGGCGCTGGCTTAATCTGGCGCTGGAATCCGCAACCTTTACCGACACCCGCGTTACCAGCCCGATTGTGCTTACCTCGCTGCCTAATTCTCGCGGACGCATATTTGATGCCGTCGCGCTGATCGGCGCGGATGCCGCCCACCTGCCGGCCAAGCCCGCGCCCGGCCTGTTTAGCCAGTCCATACGCTTGCAACTTGGGCTGCCGGTAGCAGCAGACAGCGTGGCGCAAACCACCGAAGACCTGCTGCAATTATTGTCACAAGGCCAAAGTTTATTAAGCTGGCAAGCCTGGCTGGGCGATGAACCCAACCCCGCCTCGTCCTTTGTACTGCGACTGCAAGCCCTGCATCAGGCCGCCTGGCAGTGCGAGCTGGACACCCAACGCATCGGCCAGCCGCCCGCCATCGCCAGCGTAGCCCCCACCCCCACACAACAACCCGCGCCCAGCGTGCAACCGCAGCACCTGCCGCGCCGCTACGCCGCCAGCGCCTACCAGACCCTGCTCGACTGCCCGTATCATTT
>JAYUCZ010000319.1:0-6022 GCA_043740065.1 Thiobacillaceae bacterium
AGCGCGAGACCGGCGGTCAGGATGCTTTCGCCAAAATCGAGGATGTAAACAAACAGCCCCAGCGCCAGCAGGCCGTAAACAATGGAGGGCACGCCAGCCAGATTGGTGACGTTGATTTCGATCAGATGGGTCATCCAGTTCTTGGGTGCATATTCCTCAAGATACACTGCGGCCGCCACGCCTATCGGTACGGCGGACAATGCCGTCACCAGCATCACCAACACCGTGCCCACCCACGCCGAAAGGATGCCCGCCTGGGCAGCACGGCGCGAGGGATACGAGGTGAAAAAGTCGTAGCCCAGGCGCGGCAGGCCATCCATGACCAGATCAACGAACAGCACCAGCAGCACCAGCACGCCAACCATGGTTGCCAGCAGGCCGAAAAGCGAAAACAGGTAGTCGTTCAGCTTGTGGCGCGCAATCAGCGCACGCAGGGGTTTCAGGTCTTCTTGACGCATTGTCATATCAATAAGTCTCGCGGAAACGCTGGCGCAGCATGTGCCCCAGAATGTTGAACACCAGCGTAATCAGCACCAGCAGCAGGCCGACCGCAAAAATGCTTTGGTAACCAATGCTGCCATGCGGCAGGTCGCCCAGCGCGACCTGTACGATGTAGGCGGTGATGGTGGCTGCCGGCTCGGTCGGATCCCAGGTGAAATTCGGTTGCTGACCGGCGGCGATGGCCACCACCATGGTCTCGCCAACCGCGCGCGAAATGCCCAGAATGAAGGCCGCCACTACCCCGGACAGGGCGGCGGGAAGCACCACCTTGATGGCGGTCTGGAAACGTGTCGCGCCCATGGCATAAGAACCCTCGCGCAGCGCCATGGGCACAGAACGCATGGCATCCTCCGACACCGACGAAACATAAGGAATAATCATGATGCCGATCACGATGCCGGGGGCGAGCATATTGAAACCCGGCAGATTCGGCATGAAGGTTTGCAATAGCGGCGTGACCAGCAACAGGGCAAAGTAGCCATAGACCACGGTCGGCACGCCTTCGAGCATTTCAAGAAAAGGCTTGACCGTCTCGCGCACCTTGTGCGGCGCAAATTCGGACAGATAAACCGCCACCACAATGCCCAGAGGAATCGCCACCAGCAGCGCCACGCCAGCCGTCACCAACGTACCCGCCACCAGCGGCAGCACACCGAACTTAGGATTCTCGAACAGCGGTGTCCATTCGGTTCCGGTCAAAAATTCGACAATCGAGACATGCCGGAAGAACCCCAAAGATTCGTATAACAGGATGCCCACAATCGAAAGCGTCGTGAACACGGCCACCAAAGCCGCCAGAAACAACGCGAACTCGATCAGCTTTTCCTTGATATTGCGCAGCTTTTTTATATTGCGCAGCTTTTTTTCCGCAAGCCGGTTCGGCTGTGTCGTCATTTTCAATCCCGGATATGCATTTTCTGTACCCTCAAACCAAGGGCACAGAAAATGAGGCGGATTCCCGCCTCATCCCTGTTACTTGCTGTCTTACAGCTTGCCTTCGCGCGCCAGCAATTCGTCCATCGTGACATGCGTGTCAGACACGCCGCCAAAACCGGTGCCGACCTTGCGCTTCTGGAAGTTGACCAGCGCCTGGTCGTAATTTCTCTTCGGCAGGTCAACGTAACCAACTTCTTTTGCCAGTTTGCCGCCCTGCTTCAGGTAATACTCGACGAAAGCCGCAACTTCCGGGTTATTCGCCGATTTGGCGTTGACATAAATGAACAGCGGGCGCGACAGCGGCACATAGCTGCTGTTGTTGGCATTCGCCACCGACGGCATCACGGCGGGCGACTTGTCGTCTTTCTTGATGGCAACCGCCTTCAGCTTGTCGGTGTTTTCCGTGTAGTAAGCCAGGCCGAAATAGCCCAGCGCGGCCTTGTCGCGCGAGACGAACTGAACGAGAACATTGTCGTCCTCGCTCGCCATGAAATCGGCGCGACTGGATTTGGCCTTGCCGACGACCGCTTCAGTGAAATAGTCGAATGTGCCGGAAGCCGTACCCGCGCCCGCCAGTTTCAGCGGCATGTCGGGGAACGAGGGACGAATCTGATTCCAGTTGGTGACCTTGCCTTGCGCGGCCGGCTCCCACATTTTCTTCAGTTCGGCCACGGTCAGGAAATCGACAAAGTCATTGCTCTTGTTGACCACCACCGACAGCGCATCCAGCGACACCGGCAATTCGATGTATTGCACGCCGACAGCGGCGCAATCTTCCATTTCCTTCTTCAGGATCGGGCGCGAGGCGTTGACGACATCGATCTCGCCACGGCAGAATTTCTTGAAACCGCCGCCGGTACCGGAAATGCCCACCGTCACCTTGGTTCTGCCTTTTACGGCTTTCTGGAAGTCTTCGGCCACCGCCTCGGTCACCGGAAATACAGTGCTGGAACCATCAATCTTCACCAAGCCTGCATGAGCTGCATGGGCGGCAAACATACCCGCCATCAGCGCGGCCAGGCCGGTCATTTTTGCTACTCGTGTCATCGCGATTTTCATCTTCAACAATCTCCAAAGTCAGAACACAGGGAACTACAACGTGCCGAATCTTATGGATCGTGTGTTACAGAATTATTGCAGGCTGAATTATCACAGACTTGACCCGGACTTAACATAAACCCTGTCATATTTTCGTCACAAGAATTTCATACGATAGCCCTGGTTTTCTAACCTAACCTGGAAATACACAAATGATGAAACCCATGCATATTGGCGCTCTTGCCGTCCTCGCCACCCTGTTTACCGGATGCGCCACTTCCAGCGGCCAATCCGCGACCGAAACCACGCCCGGCAAATTTGTCACTTACAACTGCGATAACAAGAAAACCTTCTCGGCACGCTTCAACAACGAAACCAATACCGTGCGCATCCGCACCCATGACGGCTCAGCCGAACTCTCGAAAGCCGATCGCGGCCTGTATCGCGACGACGAGGGTCAGTGGATTTTGACACTGCAAGGCGGCAATAAAACCGAACTGGTATTCAAGGGCAAGGCTGCTTACACCGCCTGCGCTGCCCAAACTTAAGGATTGTTCATTATTAGCCGGTTTGGCCTTGCTTTCAGCTCCCTCCCCGCTTGCGGGGAGTGGAATTATGCTAATTGACAGCAATTTCCATGCATTTAAACGTATTTTGTCAGAATTTGGCAACAATAATCACCCGAATGCAGTAGTCAGACATGCTACCGAATAACAACGGCAGAAATTGATAAAGCGCCATTTCAAGAATACAAAAATAAAAAGGGGTTAGCCAAAGCTAACCCCTTTTAATATCTGGTGCGCCGGAAGAGATTCGAACTCCTTACCCCTTGGTTCGTAGCAAGTTATATATCACTTTCAACCTAAAACAGCACCGGACAAGTCTGGACAGCTTCGGACGCTGTTTTGTTTAATAATATCAATTAAATCCTGTTGTTATAATAAAACGCCAAGCGTATAGTTCGTCCAATACGGTGCAATCAGATACGATAACAGCTATTTTCTGGTTTACCCCTCAGTTTACCCCCGCAAACAAAAGGTGAAGGCAATGACTCGATACCCAAAGTTTGGAAAAGGCTCCAAGTGGACGATCAAAGAGCTGAACGCTGTTAAGCCGGAATGGAAGGGTGACACGTTGAGTGATGGCGAGGGGTTGTCCGGGGAGGTTCGTTTTTCGGGATTGGTATCCATCCATTTCCGATACGCCTTCAAGTGGGCGGACAAGGTTGCTTGGCACTATTGCGGTGCTTATCCGGCAAACGATATGACGGTCATTCGCGACGCGCGCAATAAGGCTCGTGATTTGGTTAAGGCTGGCATTGATCCCAGGGCTAACAAGAGGGTTGTAAAAATCGAAGCGCAGGCCGCTATCGTGGAAGTCATCCGTGCCGCCGAGCAAAAGCGCACCGAAGCCCTCACCTTCAATGATCTCTACAAGGTATGGATCAGGGACGGGGTGAATCGCAGCGACGGCAACAAATACATTACCCAGTCATTCGGCAAACACGCTATTCCGCCGCTGGGCAATATCGAGGTACGCCATTTAAGCGAAAACCATTTGCGGGATGTTTACCGGGCAATCATTGCCGCAGGCAAAACAGCCACAGCGGTCGAGCTATCCAAGGATATCGGGCAGATGCTGCGCTGGGCGGAAAAGCGCAAGCCTTGGCGCGCCCTGCTGATCGACGGCAATCCCGCTGAGTTGGTGGTCATCAAACAGCTCGTCCCGAACGATTACACCAAAGAGCGCAAGCGGCAATTGAGCATTGAGGAAATCACCAAGCTGCAAACGATATTCGAGACAACGGCACAGGATTACGCCGACGCGCCGCAAAAATATGGCGCCGAGCGCCCACTGAAAAAGGAAGCACAGATCGCCTTGTGGTTGTGCTTGGGCACGCTGTGTCGCATCGGTGAATTGCTGATGTCCGAATGGAAGCATGTCAATTTTGAGCAGCGGACGTGGTTTATTCCGGCGGCCAACACCAAAGGCGAGCGCGGCAGAAAATGCGATCAGCTCGTTTATTTATCCGATTTCACACTGGATCAATTCAAACAACTGCATGCACTGACAGGCGACAGCGAATGGGCTTTTCCGGCGCGTTACAAAGAGGGACACATCTGCGGAAAAACCGTGAGCAAACTGGTGGGTGATAGGCAGGTGAAGTTCAAAAGCCGCACCCGCAAGCTCAAATGCCGGGTTGAAAATAACAGCCTGGTGGTGGGTGATGAGGAATGGACGCCGCACGACTTGCGCAGAACCGGCGCAACACTGATGCAGAAATTAAAAATCAGCCGCGAGGTGGTCAACCTTTGCCAAAACCATGTGATCGGCAGCAAAGTTGACCGGGTGTATTTGCTCGACGACTACGCCGATGAGAAGCGCGAAGCATGGAATAAGCTGGGCGATAGATTGGAGGCCATTCTCAATGCCAGGAATGTTGTCAGCTTGAAAAGTGCATAGCCAGTGCCACCCACTCGCGGGGAATTTCGTATATGTCACCGACACGGCCACGCCGCCTTCACCCCCGAATTAATCAGCCTTATTCAGTGTTTTCGGGATAAATCCTTCATTTGAGACGGAAACGAGCAACGCAGTGTGAGCCGCCGCAGGCAGACCGGCTGGGCGGGGATCAACACCACCTTGAGCATGACGCCCGAATAAACAGATTGAGCAATGCGAACCGTGAGCATGCCTGGGATGACCACAAAAGTCGGCGCTGGCGAGACGGCGATGCACGGAATCCAGACTCACGACGCCGCCTCCACGTTTCCCGCATTGGCCGAGGTGGCAAGCACAATAGACTTCCCGCCCGAAACAACCCACTCCTCATAGTCTGCCATCATCAGTTCAGGCCGCTTCAACAACGGCAGCAGCAGTGCCTTGCGGTCGGGATGGGTGAGGATTTGCAAACTGGTGGCCGTGGTATCCAGCAAGCTCTTAAATTTGGTAAAGCGCTCGTCCCACGGAAAATCGGCACCCTCGTTCACCATCGCCAGAATCATCTTGCGGTGAATGTCGTTATTGCGCTTCGCGCCTTCATTGTCGATGACCTGAAACAACACAATCAGAAACGATTTCAATTTCTCGATGAGCTGGAGCTTTTGTTGCTCGGTGAGCTGCAAGGCGGCCAACAATTCGATTGCATCCAGCGACGACATCAACCCGCCCACGGAATGCGGTAATCCCGGCTCGCCCTTGGGCTTTTTATTCTTCTCTTCTGGCTCGGGGAATTCGTCCAAGCCCCAGCCGACCGCATCTTCCACCAGGTCGATGTCGAACACCGCGCCGACACGGTCATCATCGTCGCGCAGCTTGCTGGCGAGATGTTTAACCACCTGCTCGGCGAATGCTGCCCGCTTCTCGTCGGCGTGCTTGGCCAGTACCGGGTTGGTGAAATCGAGAATGCCCCACAGCCGCTCACGGCTCGATAGCCAGGCGGAGCCAGCCTTTCGGATTAGCTTGGCGCGCTCCACTTCATTCTTGACCAGCCCGTCGAGATAATCCGAAAGGCCGGTTGCCGCTTCCTGATCCTTGCCGCCGGATG
>JAYUCZ010000320.1:0-2502 GCA_043740065.1 Thiobacillaceae bacterium
AACCTCATGTTGCTGATGCCGGTGTTTGCGTTAAGTGCGCTGGTGTTTGGTGCGGCCAACGGTTTGATTGTTGCCAGATTGAATGCCGGCGGGGATGCGCGGGGTGTTGTGCCAACGTCGGCAAATAACGCACAATCATCCCATGCCTGAGCATCATATTCCCCGACAGCAAACCGTCACTCTGGCGCTGACAGGCGCTTCTGGCCTGGCCTACGGCCTGCGCCTGCTGGAGTGCTTGCTGGGTGCGGGCGTGCAGGTGCGGGTGCTGGTGTCTCAGGCGGCGCATGTGGTGGCGGTGCAGGAGCTGGGACTGACGCTGCCCAGCCGTGCTGCGGAACTGGAAGCCTGGCTGACAACCCGTTACCCGGATACATCCGGCACAGTGCGCGCTTACGGGCGCGAGGACTGGTTCTCGCCAGTGGCTTCCGGCACCGGGGTGAGCGATGCCATGGTGGTGTGCCCCTGTTCCATGGGAACGCTGGCGGCGATTGCACAGGGATTGTCGGACAATCTGATTGAACGTGCAGCGGATGTCAGCATCAAAGAAAACCGCAAACTGATTCTGGTGCCGCGCGAAACCCCGTTTTCTGCATTGCATCTGGAAAACATGCTCAAGCTGTCCAGATTGGGTGTCGTGATTCTGCCCGCCAATCCCGGCTTTTACCATCATCCGCAACGGCTCGAAGATATGGTCGATTTTGTGGTGGCCCGCATACTCGATCAGTTGGGCATCGCGCATACATTGATGGCGCGCTGGGGTAGCGGCGAAACATGTTGATGTTGAAAAAGGTCAGCGAAATATTCGCCCCTGCCACGCGTACGCTGCCGCTTTTCCCGCTCTCGACTATCGTCTTTCCCGGCGGACGCATGCCGCTGAAAATATTTGAACAGCGTTATCTGGATTTGATCAAAACCTGTCTCGCGGACAACGCCACATTTGGTCTGTGTGGCATCCGCGAGGGCAGTGAAATCGGTGCGCCTGCTATACCTTATGAAATTGGCACCGAAGTTCGCATCAGCGAATGGGATATGCCGCAAACCGGTATTTTTCACATTGTGGTGGAAGGCGTGGGGCGCTATATTGCGCGTAGCTGGAAGGCTGAAGCGAACGGCCTGCTAATCGCACAAACGGAAAGCGTCAGCGAAGAAGTGGCCTGCGAAATTCCGGATGAACTGCGCTTGTGCGGTCAAGTACTCAAGCATCTTGTAGGTAGTAAGCCAGACACAGACCATTACGATGACGCGGTATGGGTTGGCTATCGTCTCGCGGAATTGCTGCCGTTTAAACTCAAGGTCAGGCAGGACTTGCTGGAAATGAACGATAGCTTGATGCGTTTGCGCATCATTGATCAGTTTCTGCGTAAAAGTGCGCAATAGCCGTCAATCTGTTGGCAAAACCAGAAGGAATCAAAATGAGACATCACTTTATCGCGTGGGCGGCAGTCGCCGTCCTGTGTGCGGGCTGCGACCAGCCAAGCCAACCACCACCGCCCAAAACCGCTGAGCCCTACAGCGGCATTTATCAGGATCAGGTCAATGCGCTGGAAAAAGCCAAGCAGGCTGGGGATGCCATGCGGCAATCTGAAACCGAGCGCCAGCAAAAAGCCGAGCAGGCCGGGCAATAGCTCACGGCTTTTGCAGTAGCCGCCGAATCACCTCACCCGCCAGCATCAAACCAAACAACGGTGGCATGTAACTAATGGTGCCGTTTACCGCACGCGGTCTGCCCCGGCCTGCAACCGGCTCGGGCGGGCGCGGTGGTCTGGGTAGCTCATCGGTAAATACCGTTAGTACCCCTTTGGTAATCCCGCGCCGCTTTAAACGCTTGCGCATCATCGCCGCCAGCGGACAGCCGCAGGTTTTGGAAATGTCGGCCAGTTTTATCCGCGATGGATCGAGCCGATTGCCTGCCCCCATGCTGGACGCAATCGGCAGGCCGGTTTTAACGCAATGCTCCACCAGCGCGGCCTTGCAGTTAAGCGAATCAATACAGTCAATGACATAATCCGCATCCGCCGGAATTTGTTCGACCACATTTTCTGGCACGATGAATTCGCGCTGGATACGCAAATCGCAATCCGGGTTAATGTCGCGTATGCGCGCCGCCATGATGTCCACTTTGAATTGCTCCACCGTGGACAACAGCGCCGGTAACTGGCGATTGATGTTGGACACGGACACTACATCGTGGTCGATAATGGTTAGCCTGCCGATGCCCGCCCGCGCCAGCGCCTCGGCGCAGTAAGAGCCTACCCCACCCAGCCCGGCTACGACGATGTGCTTGGTGGACAAGCAGGCCAGCCCCGCATCGCCCAACAAGATGTGGGTGCGTTCAAACTGGGGTGGAACAATATTGGTTGGCGTATTCATCAGCGGGATTTTATAGAATCGCCCTTCGTTGCGACACGCGGATTCAAGTTCGAAGTGCAACGGTTAACGGGATATTGGTGTAGCGCATTTCTAGCCCGAAGAATACCTCGTGTGGCGTTCTGAATCCCAGCA
>JAYUCZ010000321.1:0-5958 GCA_043740065.1 Thiobacillaceae bacterium
TGCACATGACCATCCAGACGGCGGTGCTGATCGAAACCCTGACGGCGCTGGGCGCGGAAGTGCGCTGGGCTTCGTGCAATATTTTCTCCACGCAAGACCACGCCGCCGCCGCGATTGCGGTGACGGGCGTGCCGGTGTTCGCGGTCAAGGGCGAATCACTTGAAGTATACTGGGACTACACCCACCGCATTTTTGAATGGGCGGATGGCGGTTATAGCAACATGATTCTGGACGATGGCGGCGATGCCACGCTGTTGCTGCATCTGGGCGCACGCGCCGAGCAGGATCAAGCGGTATTGAACCATCCCACCAGCGAAGAAGAGCGCGTGCTGTTCGCGTCCATCAAGGCCAAAATTGCCGCCGATAAAACCTGGTATTCCACCCGTCTGGCACACATCAAAGGCGTTACCGAAGAAACCACTACCGGCGTGCATCGTTTGTATCAAATGCATGAGCGCGGCGACTTGAAATTCCCCGCCATCAACGTCAACGATAGTGTGACCAAATCCAAGTTCGACAACCTCTACGGTTGCCGCGAATCGCTGGTCGATGGCATCAAGCGCGCCACCGACGTGATGGTGGCGGGCAAAGTGGCGCTGGTGGCGGGTTACGGCGATGTCGGCAAAGGCTCGGCGCAAGCCTTGCGTGCGCTATCGGCGCAAGTCTGGGTCACGGAAATTGATCCCATCTGCGCACTGCAAGCCGCGATGGAAGGCTATCGCGTGGTGACCATGGACTACGCTGCCGACAAGGCCGATATTTTCGTCACCGCCACCGGCAACTTCCACGTGATTACCCACGACCACATGGCGAAAATGAAAGACCAGGCCATCGTCTGCAACATCGGTCACTTCGATAATGAAATCGACGTGGCGGGCATCGAAAAATATCAGTGGGACGAAATCAAGCCGCAGGTCGATCACATTATTTTCCCTGACGGAAAACGCATTATCCTGTTGGCAAAAGGTCGCCTGGTCAATCTGGGTTGCGGCACCGGCCACCCCAGCTACGTCATGTCGTCCAGCTTTGCCAACCAGACCATCGCCCAGATCGAGCTGTTTACCCAAACGCAAAATTACCCGGTCGGCGTTTATACCCTGCCCAAACACCTGGACGAAAAAGTGGCTCGCTTGCAGTTGCGTAAACTCAATGCGACATTGACCGAGTTAAGCGACCAACAGGCCGCGTACATCGGCGTAGCGAAAACGGGGCCGTACAAGGCCGATCATTACAGGTACTAAACCATGGAAAAGCCAGCGATCAGTATCGAGTTTTTCCCGCCCAAAACACCCGAGGGCATGGAAAAACTTCGCGCTGCGCGTGCGCAGCTTGCGGTGCTAGAGCCGGAGTTTTTTTCCGTGACCTTTGGCGCGGGCGGTTCCACCCGCGACCGCACGCTGGAAACCGTGCTCGACATCCAGCAGCAAGGCATGGAAGCCGCGCCGCATTTGTCCTGCATCGGCTCCTCACGCGAAGACATCCGCGCCATTTTAAAAACCTACCAGCAACACGGCATCAAGCGCATCGTCGCCTTGCGCGGCGACCTACCCTCCGGCATGGCCGAACCGGGCGAACTGCGCTACGCCAGCGAGTTGGTGGAATTTATCCGTGCTGAAACCGGCGATACGTTCAGGCTGGAAGTCGCGGCCTATCCTGAAATTCATCCGCAAGCCAAAAACGCGCCGGACGATATCAAACACTTTGCCGACAAGGTGATGGCGGGCGCGAATTCCGCCATCACCCAGTATTTCTTCAACGCCGATGCCTACTTCCGCTTTGTCGATGAAGCCCGTGCGTTGGGCGTGATTGTCCCCATCGTCCCCGGCATCATGCCCATCGGCAACTTCTCGCAACTGGCAAGATTCTCCGATGCCTGCGGCGCCGACATCCCGCGCTGGATCCGCAAACGCATGGAAGCCTACGGCGACGACAGCGCCTCGATCCGGGCATTTGGTCTGGATGTAATTACCGCGATGTGCCAGCGCTTGCTGGCAGGCGGTGCGCCAGGCTTGCATTTCTACACGCTGAATCAGGCGGGGTTGACACTGGAGATTTGTAAGCGATTAGGAAATTAACCAACTTCGCAATGCGCGCCCTCTCCTTGAGAGAGGACTAGGCAGGATGATATTGAAATCGAAGCGGCTGGTCGATTATCTGCGTTCTGAAGTTAAGACTTAGGGGTCAAAAATATGTCGATTCCATTTTCAATTACGTTGTTTGCGACTACTGGCGATCCTGAAGGGATTCGCCATGTCGATAAATCCAATTGGTCAGGCTGCGGCGTGGTTTTTACGAAGAAGCTATCCAGCTTTTTGAAACAGGAGCCTGGGATTGGGCAGGCGGGGCTTTATATTTTGGTTGGCAACGCGGCAGAGGAGACGATTTATATCGGGGAGGCCGACCCAATTGGCGATCGAATAAAAAACCACGTTGCTAATAAGGATGGCTGGGTTTGGGGAGTCTACTTTTTTGACCGAAATCACAAAATCGGAAAAACCGAGGTGCAGTATTTGGAGTCGGCATTGGTGTCGCTCGCAAAGAAATATGACCGCGCCATTTTGTTAAACAAGAACAGTCCTACTGAACCAACAATGGCACCGGCAGCTAAAGCGACGGCACAAGCTTTTCTGGCCGATATGCTTCTTATCTTGCCGATGCTTGGAATCAATGCATTTACGCCTTCCAACCAAGTGGATATTGACGATCAAGTACAGGCAGTGGGTTCGGAGGAGGGTAAGTTTGACACCATCGTTGTTCCTGCGCGTGACGCTGGCTTCCAGCAGCGGTTTATAAATGAACATTGTTGGTTTGCTGTTCGCATCAATGCCAAGCATTTATCTAAATTAAAATTCATCGCCGCTTATCAGGTAGCTCCGGTTGGGGCAATTACGCACATTGCCGAGATTGGATCAATTGTTCCGTACAACGACACTGGAAAATACATGATCAAATTTAAGGAGGCAGCAACGGCGATTGCTCCAATCCCTCGACAAGACAACAGTGAGGTTAGTATGCAGTCATCTCGCTATGCACTAAGAGAAAAGCTGTTGGCTGCAAAAAGTCTTGATGAGGTATGGAGTTAATATAAGCTCGCGTAGGGCGGATGAGCGCAGCGTTATCCGCCGGATGCAATGCGCGAAATATTTTCATTCGGCGGATAACGGCCTGCGGCCTCATCCGCCCTACTAAACCGCAAGTAAGGGAGTCGCAGAATTACTGTTTTTCTCTGCGGTTAATCCTGTTACTTCTGCAACACGCTGCGCACGGCTTTCAAACAAAAGTCCACGTTTTCCTGTTTGGCGGAGTAGCCCATCAGGCCGATGCGCCAGACTTTGCCGGCCAGTGCGCCGAGGCCTGCGCCGATTTCCAGGTTGAAGTCGGTCAGCAGTTTGCTGCGTGCGGCGGCATCGTCCACGCCTTCGGGTATCCACACTGAATTCAACTGCGGCAGGCGTGCGCTCTCCTCAACCAAAAACTTCAGCCCCATGCCTTCGAGTCCAGCCTTGAGTTGTTCGTGCATGGCGCGGTGGCGTGCCCAGGCGTTTTCCAGGCCTTCTTCGGACAGGATCACCAGGGCTTCGTGCAGGCCGTATAGGGGGTTGATGGGCGCGGTGTGGTGGTAGGTGCGCTTGCCGGCGGATTGCCAGTAGCCGAGCACCAGGTTCAAGTCGAGGAACCAGCTTTGCACGGCGGTTTTACGCGCTTTGACTTTTTCGATGGCGCGTTCGGAGAAGGTGACGGGTGACAGGCCGGGGGTGCAGGACAGGCATTTCTGGCTACCGGAGTAGGCCGCGTCGATGCCCCATTCGTCGATCAGTACGGGTGTGCCGCCGACGGAAGTGACGCAATCCATAATCGTTAGTGCGCCGTGTTTTTGCGCCAGCGCGGCGAGCGATTTGGCATCGCTTTGTGCGCCGGTGGAGGTTTCGGCGTGGACGAAGGCGAGGATTTTTGTATCGGGGTTGTCCTTCAGCGCTTGCTCAACCTTGGCGACCGTGACCGGCGTACCCCAAGCATCTTCCACCACCACCGGAATGCCGCCACTGCGCTTGACGTTTTCCAGCATGCGTCCGCCGAACACGCCGTTGCTACAGACGATGACCTTGTCGCCGGGTTCAACCAGATTCACAAAGCACATTTCCATGCCCGCCGAACCGGGTGCGGAGACCGGGAAAGTCAGCGGATTGTTGGTCTGGTAGGCGTAGCGCAGCAGGCTTTTGATCTGCTCCATCATGTCCTGAAACGCCGGATCGAGGTGGCCGATGGTCGGACGTGCCATCGCATCGAGAATGCGCTGCGGTACATCGGAAGGACCGGGACCCATGAGGACGCGCTTGGGGGGGATGAAGGCGGGGATGTGGGGGTTGGCTACGAGCATGGTGGTTTGGATTGTCTGAATAAAATAAACTTGAGTATTTTACTCAAGAATTGAATTTGCGTCGAATCATGGGCGGTGAAAAAACAATGTTGCACGTTTCCCCCTTGATAAAGGGGGCAGGGGGATTGCTGTGCATACAGCCAAGGTAGGTCTGTCCAGCGGGGTTGGTAAACGGTTTTAAAAGCAAATCCCCCGGCGCTTTGCGCCACCCCCTTTGTCAAGGGGGAAAAAGTGATGCGCCTACGGTCAGGCGACGGGCGGCTGCCCCATTTGCGCCTTCATCGCGGTGGACAAACTGGCAAATAGTTTGGGGTGGAGTTTTTCCTGTTCGGCCAGCATGTTTTTCATGGCGTAGCGTTGTTGCGGTTTGGAAAAACACGCCGGGCAGTTTTCAAAAATTACCGGCAGGCCTGCGGCTTCTGCAAAGGCGCGGGTTTGGCGTTCGCGCACGTAGATAAACGGGCGGATCACGCGCAGGTCGCCGGCATCTATCTGGTAGTGCGCCTGCATGGTGCGCAGCTTGCCGCCAAAGAACATCGACAGCATCAGGGTTTCGGCCAGGTCGTCCAGATGCTGCGCCAGCGCCAGCACGTTGTAGCCGTTTTCGCGCGCCACGCGGTAGAGAATGCCGCGCCGCATTCTGGAGCAATAGGCACAGAAGGAATCAGTGTCTTTGGTCAGCGTCTTTTGCGCCTCTGCAACGATGGGTTGCGAGTCGAAAAAATACTTCACACCCAGGCTTGCCAGATAGGGCTTGAGCGGCGAAGGGTCAAACTGGTCGGATTGCGGATCGACGGTACAGGCGGCCAGTTCGAATTTGATCGGGGCTTTTTTCTGCAAATCCAGCAGCACATGCAGCAGTGAGAGCGAATCCTTGCCGCCGGATAAACCCAACAGAATGCGGTCGCCATTGCGGATCATTTGGTAATCGCCGATGGCGCGGCCAGCGGCGGAAAGCAGTGAGCGCGGTGGCTTGATGGGGGTGGTTTGCGTGTCCACGAAAATCCCCCGGCGCTATGCGCCACCGCCTTTGTCAAGGGGGGCTGCGGCGGTATTGAACTGCATGCGGTAAAGCTGGGCGTAGCGACCGCTCTGCACCAGCAGTTCAGCGTGATTGCCGATTTCGACAATGCGGCCGTGTTCCATCACCACAATGCGGTCGGCTTTTTCGATGGTGGACAGGCGGTGCGCGATGACGATGGTGGTGCGGCCTTGCATGAGGTTTTCCAGCGCGGCCTGCACGTGGCGCTCGGATTCGGTATCCAGCGCGGAAGTGGCTTCGTCCAGGATTAAAATTGGCGCGTCTTTCAAAATGGCGCGAGCGATGGCGATGCGCTGGCGCTGGCCACCGGAAAGCTTGATGCCGTTTTCGCCGATCATGGTGTCCAGCCCGTCGGGCAATTTCTGGATGAACTCCCAGGCGTGCGCCGCTTCGGCAGCACGCTGGATTTCATCGTCGCCCGCATCGCGTTTCGCGCCATAAGCAATGTTGGCGCGCAGCGTGTCGTTAAACAGCACGATTTCCTGCGACACGCTGGCGATGTTGGCGCGCAGGCTGGCCAGGGTGTAGTCCCCGGCGG
>JAYUCZ010000322.1:0-5945 GCA_043740065.1 Thiobacillaceae bacterium
CGGCTTCGTCCTTACCCGGGTAGTAGTAATACAGGCCACCCACATTTACCGCTACCGGACCAGCATTAAAAGTGTAGCCGCCATAAATATCCCACTCCATATTGGAACCCGCCAGGAAGTTTGAATCGACATTGGAAGCCCAAGTACCAAGATAGAAACCACTGGCATGTGCGTAATCAAAGCCACCCTGAATGGCAGGGTCTTCAAAGGTTTGGGAAATGCCGCGGAAACGGTAGTCGCTGGCCAAGCCGACATTGCCGGTAACCGTATGCGGGCTGGTTTCAGCCGCCTGAACTGCCAGAGGTACGCCAAGAGCTGCCATCAGCAGCAGGGAAAGAGGTTTGAGTTTCATGTGGTTGTCCTTTCAAGAAAAGCATTTATTAATAAATTGTTTCACCGCGCAGCAAGACAAGCACACCCTGTGCCAGCAAACAAATAGTATAAAAATCATTGCGTTACAGACAACAGTTATCGTCCACTAATATACATGCGCACCGATTTGGGGTCTTTTTTTCACCACAATGGGCTAAATTGGTGCAGGAATCTCTCCCAAAACCCAGACAACAGGCTCTGCTACACTTCTCGCAGCAAGGTTCTAGCCACCACACTGTTCTGGAGAAACGCATGAGCGCAACCGGTTTCGATTTCAAGTCACTTAATCTCGATCAACTCAGCCAAAAGCTCGGCGAGGTGTTCAAGCAATCCCCGGCACGCGATCTGGAACAGAACATCAAGGCTGGAATCAGCGGCTGGTTAACCAAGCTGGATTTGGTCAACCGCGAAGAATTTGATGTGCAGTCCGAGGTGCTGGCACGCACGCGGGAAAAATTAACGCAGATCGAAAAACGCCTGGCCGAACTCGAAGCACATCAACAAACCACGCAAGACTAGTCACTTGGCCGTTACCGTTCTTTTAAGCCGTGCGCTGGACGGGCTGGCCGCCCCGGAGGTGCATGTCGAGGCGCATTTGGCCAACGGTCTGCCGTCGTTTACGCTGGTCGGTCTGCCAGAAACCGAGGTCAAGGAAGCGCGTGACCGGGTGCGTGCCGCGATACAAAACAGCGGCTTTGAGTTTCCCACGCGGCGCATCACCGTCAATCTCGCCCCTGCGGATTTGCCCAAGGAGTCCGGGCGTTTCGATTTGCCGATTGCGCTAGCAATTCTGGCAGCTTCCGGCCAATTGCCCGCCGAAAAACTCAAACACTACGAATACGCGGGCGAACTGGCGCTAACCGGCGAACTGCGTCCGATACGCGGCGCACTGGCGATGACCTTGGCGGCCAGAAACAGCGGGCGCACGCTGATATTGCCTAGCCTGTCGGCACGCGAAGCCGCGCTGGTGGAAGAGGCCGATGTGCTGGCCGCCAATTCGCTGGTGCAGGTGTGCGGGCATTTTTTTGGCAACGACAAGTTGACGCGCCCCGACCCGCACCAGCAAATCAACCCGCCGGTTTACACCGACCTGGCCGATGTCAAAGGCCAGGCCGCCGCCAAACGGGCGCTGGAAGTGGCGGCGGCGGGCGGGCATTCGGTGCTGATGTCCGGCCCGCCGGGCACCGGCAAGTCGCTGCTGGCTTCGTGCTTCCCCGGCATTTTGCCGCCCATGACCGAGGACGAAGCCTTGCAAGCCGCTGCCGTGCAATCGTTGAATGGCGGTTTCAAACTTGAAGCCTGGCGGCAACGCCCCTACCGCGCCCCGCATCACACCGCTTCTGCCGTGGCGCTGGTGGGCGGCGGCAGCAATCCGCGCCCCGGCGAAATTTCGCTGTCGCACCATGGCGTGCTGTTTCTGGACGAGTTGCCAGAGTTTGATCGGCGCGTGCTGGAAGTCTTGCGCGAACCGCTGGAGTCCGGCCACATCACCATTTCCCGCGCAGCGCGTCAGGCCGAGTTTCCGGCGCGGTTTCAGCTTATTGCCGCAATGAATCCTTGTCCCTGCGGCTACCTCGGCCACCACAACGGCAAATGCCGCTGCACGCCAGATCAGGTAGCACGTTATCGCGGCAAAATTTCCGGCCCGTTGCTGGATCGCATCGACATCCAGATAGAAGTGCCTGCCTTGCCGGAAAACGAATTGCTGGCGAAAACTTCCGCCGAATCCAGCGCATCCGTGCGCGAACGCGTCAGCGCGGCCAGGCAACGCCAACTCGCCCGCCAGCAAAAACCCAACGCGGCGCTGTCGCCTAAAGAAATCGAGCAATATTGCACGTTAGACAACGCCGGTGAAACGCTGGTGCGGCAAGCCATCAGCAAACTCAATCTGTCTGCCCGCGCTTATCACCGCATTTTAAAACTGGCGCTGACGCTGGCCGACCTGGCCGATGCATCGCGCATCGAGTCAGCGCATCTGGCAGAGGCGATTCAGTATCGACGCGCATTTGGAAACTAAACCAAACATGAAAAAACTGGCTAGCGCACTCGAAGGCTGGCACGAAGAGAAACGCTCGGCCTGGCTATACCTCGCAGTCGCAAAAGCAGAAGCGGGCACACCCAGGCAAGCGCTGTTCGAAGAACTGGCTCAGGCGGCGGAAGGCCAATCAAAAATTTGGGTAACAGTGATCGAGCAACACGGCGGCCAGATTCCTGCTGCTTTTCATCCCGACCTGCGCACCCGGCTGGTGGCAGGCTTAACCCGGATATTCAAACCGCGCACGCTGCGCCCGGTGCTGGCCGCCATGAAAGTGCGCGGCATGTCACTTTATAGTTCGCCATTACCGCACGCCATGCCGGTCAGTCGCGAAGAAATTGGCCGCCGCCACCGGCAATCCGGCACGGGCAACACCCTGCGTGCGGCGGTGTTTGGTGTCAACGATGGGCTGGTTTCCAACGCTGCGCTGATCCTCGGCGTGGCCGGTGCCGGTGCCGCCAGCAACATCATCCTGCTGACCGGCACGGCGGGACTGCTGGCGGGCGCATTGTCGATGGCGGCTGGCGAATATATTTCAGTGCGTTCGCAACGCGAAATGTTCGAGTATCAAATTGGTCTGGAACGCGAAGAACTGGAGCAATATCCGCAGGAAGAAGCCGCCGAACTGGCGCTGATTTACGCCGCCAAAGGTATTCCAAAAGCCGAAGCCGAAGCGTTGGCCAACCGTCTGCTGCAAGACCCGGAACGTGCGCTGGATACGCTGGCGCGTGAAGAGCTGGGGCTGAATCCGGATGAATTGGGATCGCCCTGGCAGGCCGCGATCGCGTCGTTTCTGGCCTTTGCCTGTGGCGCGATCATTCCACTTGCGCCGTTTGTGTTGCCCATCAGCCAGTCGCCGTTACCGACCAGCATCGGTCTGACCGCCGCCGCACTGTTTGGCGTGGGTGCATTACTCAGCCTGTTTACCGGTCGCCGCGCCCTCCTGAGCGGATTGCGCATGCTCGGCATAGGCGGGCTGGCTGGAATCGCCACCTGGTTAATCGGCAACGCGCTGGGCGTGACGCTGGGCTAACGCGCCCTCTGAATACCCTCATTCAAACCCGCTGATGTTTTTTTGCGCTTTAGCCTGCTCCAGCGCGGCTTTGGCTCTGGCAGCCCGCTCTGTAGGCGATAGCAGCTTGATTTGTTCCCTGAGTTTGTCCATTTCAGCCTGCTGTTTTCTGGCACGCTGCTCCGTCGCTGCGGCCTGCTTTTCGCGTTCCACCTGCAAAGCCAATTCGGCCTGGCGGGCGCGTTCGGCCTGCACTTCCCGTTCGGTGGCTTCTTTGCGCGCTCTGGCCTGCGCCTCAGACAACGCCTTGCGATCCTGATCTTTTTTTGCGGCGGAAAGGGCGGCCTGATCTTTTGCCTCCTGCTGACGCTCTCGTTCTGCAGCTTGTTTGCGTTCAGTTTCGGCTCTTTCCTGCACCCGCAGGCGATCCTCACGCTTTTTCTTCAGGTCTTCACGATATTGCTCTGCGGCCTTTTTAACACGCTCTGCAGTCGCCTCCATCTCTTTCAGGATATCGTCCGTGCTGTCGGCTCTGACTGGCAAAGACATCGGCATCCACATCAACGCCACCAGACTGGATATTGCCAAGAATGAATATTCACGCTTCATACTGTCTCCAACTCGCTATTGAATTAGCGTAGTGTTTTTATGGTTCTTGTCATGCGCAAAGGCTGCCAACGGCTTGTTGTCCGCCCGCTGTCTCACGAAAGCTTTGCGAGAATAATGGCTGACTCTTTAGCCAACAAGTCGGTTTATACCAGCCAGGCTTGGTCATTTCTTTTGGTCATTACTTTCAGGTCTGTTCCCACGGCAATCCATCAAACCGCCAGCCATTGACGGCATTACGGCGGCGCTGAGGGTCGAGGTCGCCTTCAAAGCCATGCGTGACGTTATAAACTTCAGGAAAGCCGTTTTTTTCCAGATATTCGCCAGCAATTTTCGAGCGGTTGCCCGACCGGCAAATCAGCACCACCGGGCGATTGATGCTGGAAGCTTTGCGCATATGGCCGAGAAAATCCGGGTTGAGTTCAAAGTATTCGCCATCCTGCCAGGGGATCAGCAAAGTATCTTTGGGATGGCCGACAAACAGGTATTCCATTTCGGAACGCACATCGACCAGCACGGCGCTGGGGTTGGACTTTAGAAATTCAAACGCTTCTTTGGGGGCTAGGTGCTTCATGGCGGCTCAATGATGGAGTGAGAACCTTATAATAGACGGCCTATTCTTCCTGTTTCTTGAGCCATGTCCCGCACCGCGCAACTCACCGACGCACTCGCCCGCCGCATCCTGATTCTGGATGGTGCGATGGGTACGATGATCCAAGGCTACGAGCTGACCGACGCGGATTACCGTGGCGAGCGCTTCGCCGACTGGCCGCACGAGATCAAGGGCAACAACGATTTGCTGAGCCTGACGCAGCCAGACGTGATCCGCGAAATCCACGAAAAATATCTGGCGGTGGGCGCGGATATTCTGGAAACCAATACCTTCAACGCGCAGCGCATTTCACTGGCCGATTACCACATGGGCGATTTAACCCGTGAAATCAATCTGGCCTCGGCCAGGCTGGCGCGTGAAGCGGCAGATAAGTATTCCACCCCGGACAAGCCGCGTTTTGTCGCGGGCATACTCGGCCCCACCTCCAAAACCGCCAGCATGTCGCAAAGCGTCAGCGACCCCGGCGCACGCGGCGTGACCTTCGACGAACTGGTGGAGATTTACACCGAACAGATCGACGCGCTGGTGGAAGGCGGCGTGGACATGCTGATGGTGGAAACCATTTTCGACACGCTGAATGCCAAGGCGGCGCTGTTTGCGATCGAGCAGTATTTTGACGCGCACCCCGGCGACAAACTGCCCATCATGATTTCCGGCACGATTACCGATGCCTCCGGGCGCACCTTGTCCGGCCAGACCACCGAGGCGTTCTGGAATTCGGTGCAGCACGTCAAGCCGTTTTCGGTGGGTTTGAACTGTGCGCTGGGTCCCAAACAGATGCGCGCCTTCGTCGCAGAAATGTCGCGGGTGGCGGGTTGTCATGTTTCTACCCATCCCAATGCGGGCTTGCCGAATGCGTTTGGTGCCTACGATGAAACTCCAGAGCAAATGGCCGATGCGGTACGTGAGTGGGGCGAGTCGGGATTTTTGAATATCCTCGGCGGCTGCTGCGGCACGTCGCCAGACCACATCAAGGCCATGGCCGATGCGGTTGCCACATTGCCGCCGCGCAAATTGCCCGAAATCAAACCGTGTTTGCGGCTGTCCGGGCTGGAGCCATTTAATTTATGCGCGGGCGATTTGTATTTGAGCGTCGGCGAACGCACCAACGTCACCGGCTCGCGTGCGTTTGCCAAAATGGTGCTGGAAGGCCGCTACGAAGATGCGCTGGTGGTTGCCCGCCAGCAAGTGGAAAACGGCGCACAAGTTATCGACATCAACATGGACGAAGGCATGTTGGACGCGAAAGCGGCGATGGTGCGCTTTCTGAATTTGATCGCCTCCGAACCCGACATCGCGCGCGTGCC
>JAYUCZ010000323.1:0-5940 GCA_043740065.1 Thiobacillaceae bacterium
CGCGCTTTCCAGCAGCTTGTCCAAAGCCGCGCCACCTTCGGCACAGGCCACCGCAAAGCCTTGCCCGGCCAAGTATTCGGCCAGCAGCTCGCGGATGCCCGCATCGTCGTCCACGACGTAAATCAAGGGTTGTTTTTCGCTCATGTCAGGAATATAGCAGCGACAACTTGTTAACGAGAAATTCGTGGAGCGAACCCGCGAAACGCGACTGTTACAACTTGTTACAAAATCGCCCCCGTTTGAAACCTGCGGGTTACGACTCTATCCCAGAATGCAAAGCGTGGAAGGCAGAAAAACTTCCCGGACAAGGAGAACAGAATGAATGCAACGAACAAATCGACAAGCAAATCATCCCTGGCAAGCATCGCGTTAATTGCAGGCATAACCAGCTTGCCCGCCGCCGCTTCCCCGGGTTACTACCTGGATGCAGCGTTGATGGTGGCGAGCCGCGATAGCAATGAATTCCAGGACGAACGCAGCGCCCGCAAAGCCGAGAAGCAGTCGCCAAAAAAAGATGCCCGCAAAAATGAACGCGCTAATGAACCCACCCGGGAGCATGAATCCGATCAGCCGGGTTATGGCTATGGCTATGAGCGTCGTTATCCAGTGGCACCGCTTCCACCCAACCCCCGATTTGACGATCGCGGACAGCGCTGATTTTTACTGAAATTTTTCGCAAAACTTAATTTAAAGGAGTTAATCATGAACACCAAAACATTCACCGTCAAACCCATCATCGTCAGCTTGGCTGCCGTGCTGGCGCTGTCCTCGGGACTGGCCACCGCCGATGACGATGGTCGCTACGGCACATCTGGCGGCACATCTGGTGGCACATACAACACACCCGCTTTCCAGGATCGCGCCAAGGTCATTTCCACCACGCCCGTCTATGACCGCATTAACGAGCCGCGCCGCGAGTGCCATACGGACTACCAAACCTATGAGGGACGCAGCTACCGCAATAACAACAATACAGGCGGCGCAGTGCTGGGCGCGATTGTCGGCGGGCTGGTTGGCTCCACGGTCGGCAAAGGTAACGGCAAAGTCGCCGCCGCCGCTGTCGGTGCCGCCACTGGCGCGGTGGTCGGCGACCGCTGGAATGATCGCGGCGGCCGTTACACCACAACCGAAACACGCCCGGTGGAAAACTGCCGCATGGTCGATCACTACAATCAGCGCATCAGCGGCTATGACGTGACCTATCGCTACCAGGGTAAAGAATTCGCCACCCGCCTGCCGTATGACCCGGGCAATTGGCTGACGTTGAATGTCAGTGTTTCGGTTGCCGAGGATCGCCCAAACCGTCAGCGGAACGAAGGCCGCAACCGCTGGTATGAAGATTGAACCCGACGATTGTGTGTTGAAGACTCAAAAGGGATGCCGCCATGTGTTGCAGAAGTTTGTTTCCTGTCGCCGTGGCTGCATCCCTGATGTTTTTGGTGATTTTGTCAGCGCATCAACCCGCCCAGCCGCAGTCTGCTTCGACAAGCTGCACCATGGTTTGTGGTCTGCGCGGGTAGCCGCTACGATGGTTTGTGGTCTGCGCGGGTAGCCGCTACGGCAGCCACGCGCACCTTGAAAATCGCCTCGCGGATCTGTTCCGGTTTTACGCTTTTTGCCACCGCGCCCGCATCAACACTTTGCGCGGCGCATAAAGCCAGTCTCAAGTAATCCGCCGATGGATAAGGTTTTTCTTCCCAGCCGGGTCTGCCGCGAAAATCGCATTCGCAGGCTTGCAGAAATTCCTCAAAACGCGTCGGGCGACGGAAAGCATCTACGCGTTCCAGTAGCTCGACGACGGTGGCAGGGCGTAGCTCCAGCGCACGATGGGCATTGCCGTGGTCACGCGCTACGGCAATCGCCAAATCGCGGCAATCGGCCGGTACGCGAATACGCTCACTTAGCGCACGCACCAGCGCCACGCTTTTGGCTTCGTGGCCGTGATGTTTTGGCCAAAATTCTGGCGGCGTAACACCCTTGCCCAGGTCGTGCATCAACGCGGCAAAACGCACTGGCAAGCTGTAGCCCTGACGCGCCGCCCAATCGACCACCAGCATCACGTGTATGCCGGTATCCACTTCGGGATGATGTTGCGGTGGTTGCGGCACGCCGAATAAACAATCAATCTCCGGCAACAATCTTGCCAGCGCACCGCATTCGCGCAGCATCAAAAACATGCGCGATGGCTGTTGTTCCAGCAAGCCGCGTGACAGCTCTTGCCAGACGCGCTCCGCCACCAGCGCATCCACTTCACCCGCGCCGACCATCTCGCGCATCAAGGCCAAAGTTTCCGGTGCCAGCGAAAAATCCGTAAAACGCGCCGCGAAGCGCGCCACGCGCAAAATACGCACCGGGTCTTCGGCAAACGCTGTGCTCACATGCCGAAAAACTTTTGCCTGGATATCCGCCAAACCGCCATAGGGGTCAATAATCGCGCCCGCCTCATCCATCGCCATGGCATTGATGGTGAGGTCGCGCCGATGCAAATCCTCTTCCAGTGTTACCTCCGGCGAGGCGTACACAGTAAAGCCCTTATAGCCCAGGCCGGATTTACGTTCGGTACGCGCCAGCGCATATTCGGCGTGGGTTTGGGGGTGCAAAAAAACCGGGAAATCCTGCCCGACTGGCTTATAGCCCTGCGCCACCATCTCGTCCGGCGTAGCACCCACCACCACATAGTCGCGATCCTGCACAGTTAGGCCTAACTGTGCGTCGCGTACAGCCCCACCTACGGTGTAGATTTCCACCGGCGTGTTTTACCTGTGCGCCTGATTGCGGTAGCCGTCGTAATGTCCGCGCTGGGTCGCGCCCTTGAACCACGCGGGCGCGAGCGCTTCCAGCGCTTGGGCAGACCAGTTGGGCGGCGCGTTGCCAGCACAAATATTGGGAATTTGCATGGCGTAATAGTCGTCGCGGGTCATGAGTTTGTTGCCGGGCTTGAACTCCATCGCCCAGGCGTTGAAAAACGACAAACGCTCGCACAGCGGGATGATGGTTGTTTTGCTGCCGGACATTTGTGCAACCAGGCGCACCAGGTCAATCAACGTATAACCCCGCGAGCCGCACAAATCATAAGTCTGGTTGAATGTATCGAGGTTATCGAGGCTATCTGCAAATGCGTTGGCGACATCGCCCACATACACGGGCTGAAACTGCGCGTTGGGGCAGGCCAGCGGCAACACCGGGAAAGTTTTGAGCAACCGCGCAAACAGATTCAGAAAATGATCGTCGATGCCAAAAATGACCGAGGGTCGAAAAATCGACACTTGCATGCCGCGACGTGCCGTGAACTTGGCACCGCCCAAGGTGCCCGGGTTGGTGTCCGCCATTAAACCGGACTCGCGCACCAACGCTTCGCCCACACCTTTGGAGCGTTGATAGGCAGAGCGCGAGGCCGGATCCGCACCCAATGCGCTCATGTGCAGCAAACGACGAATGCCATTTTGCGCACACGCCGCAATAATCTTGCGCGGCAGTTCGATGTGATGGGCCTGAAAGTCGCCGCGCCGCGCCTGCGGTTTATCGACACGGCCTTTAACCGTTTCGTGCAGGATGCCAACCAGGTTGATGACCGCATCGCAGCCGCTGAACTGGCGTGCCAGGACTCTTTCATCATGGATATCGGCTTCAACCACTTCCACGGTGGGCAGCAGAATCAGCTCCCTGGCGCGTTCGCGCTTGCGGGTCAGCACCCGGACTTGTTTGCCTCGGGAAACCAGTTCGGCCACCACCGCCTTGCCAACAAAACCGGAACCACCCAGAACACAGATTTTTTCAAAACTCATGTCGTAACGCTCACACACAAAACAAAAACAGGATTTTAGCCTCTTGTCCGGTCAGTTCCCGGACTCCATCTGCTCCAGCGTCGGCAAAGTATCGTTGCTGTCGATCAGCGGCGGTGGCGCACTGCGTGCGGGAATCGTGCCCAGACGCTCGCTCAACAACACCGATGGTTGTCCAAAACGCAAAGCATAGTACATGGCGTTGGCCATGACTTTTTTCACATAATCGCGGGTTTCCAGAAACGGGATGCTCTCGATGTAAACCGCAGCCTCCATCGGTTTAGTGTCGCGCCAGCGCTGGGCGCGACGCGGGCCGGCATTGTAGGCGGCGGTTGCCAGCACGGGACTGCCATCAAGACTGTCCTGAACGTGGCGCAAATAAAACGTGCCGAACTTCAGGTTGGTTTCGGGTTCGTTCAGGTCACGGGTGCTGTAACTTTTGATGCCGAGTCTCTTGGCGATCCAGCTCCCGGTGGCGGGCATGATTTGCATCAACCCGGCCGCGCCAACGCCGGATTTGGCGACATTGATAAAGCGGCTTTCCTGGCGGATCAAACCAAACACCCAGGCTTCGTCGATATTTTGTGCTTTCGATTCTTTG
This sequence comes from Thiobacillaceae bacterium, assembly GCA_043740065.1. Taxonomy (GTDB): domain Bacteria; phylum Pseudomonadota; class Gammaproteobacteria; order Burkholderiales; family Thiobacillaceae; genus UBA6918. Next base: position 4,384 of record JAYUCZ010000323.1, read on the forward strand.
ACCGCCAGTTCACGGTAAGGGGCAATAAAGCGCAGATCAAAATCATGCAGTTCGCGGGTTCTTTCTGCGGTGTTGATGGCGCGGTCGTACCAGTTATTGCGGCGTGCCAACTCGGCCGCCGCCAGCAGTTGCCGGTCGTTGAAATTGCGCACCGCCCATATCCATTCCTGCGCGGCTTCGGTGCGCAAATCCACGCCATATAAAGCGACCGCACGGGCAATGCCCGAGTCGCGGGCAATGTTCTCCACCTCCGCGCCGGAAATCTTGATGTTGATGGTTTGCGCGCCCAGCAGCGCCCCAAGCTCTTCTTGCGCGAGCAAGCCGTAGTAATGGTATTCGCGCGTCAGCGGGGCAAAATACTGGTTGGCGGCAAATTGCTGACCACCCGCCTTCAAGGCGCGCCCCTGCCAGTAACGCCAAACCGGCTGTTCGCGGGTCGCACGCTCCATGCCTGCGATGGCCTGTTGCACGCTGCGCCAGTCACTGGCACGCAAAGCGGCTCTGGCCCACCATTCGCGCTGAAAATCCGCCAGCACTGCGCCCTTGCCCTTTTCAAACCATGGCAGCGCCTGCGGCTCGTGGCGGCGGGCGGCCTGTACCGCCAGCAAACCCCAGAGGTATTTTTGATCCGCTTCGGATAAAGCCGCCAGCGCGGGTTCAACAAAACGCGCGGCGGCGATGCTGTCGGTACGCGCCAGTCTGTCCAGGGCAAAAAAAGCCACCTCCCGATGCGGGCGGCTTGTCCAGTCCAGGCTGGTCTTGGCAAGAAAATCGGCTGGTGCCTGATAGGCGCGATCAATCCAGACCGCCGAGGGTCGGTCAATTTCTGGCAACGCGCTCAATAGCGACTTTGCCACGTTTGGATTGCCTGCTTCCAACGCCAGCCGCAAGCGTTTCCACACGTCTTCCCCGGTCAAGTAGCCTTGCTCGGTCAACCATGCAAACAGCGGGCCGCAAGTTGTTGGCAAATCGCGCCCGCTAAACCACATTGCCGTCGCGTCCTTGACCGAAGCGCGCTCCCCCAAAGCCAGTTCCGCACGCCGCGCCAGGCACAGATGCATAGTTTCCGGCTTTTCCAGCTTGGCAAACTCAGTCAGGTAGGCTGGCCATAACTCACGCTTACCCAGACTCCGAAGCCATTCAGCCCGTAATTTCTCGGCCAGCCACGAACCTGGGTAACTGGCCAGAAAGTCGGCAACCTTTGCGTCATCCTCAATTTGTCGCGCCACGCTCCAGTAGGCGAGATAAGGCTGGAACACGCTATCCGCCGGGACTTTTCCAGCGGCACGCTCATATTTGCGCGCATCACCAGCAGCAAAGGCCGAGCGTGCCGCCAGAAAATCGTCCCCGGCAACCGCATGGGCGTAAGGTGCGGCCAGCGACACCAAAAACGCCAGCACAGTTATACTGAACCGGCTTCGCCAGCAAATCGCTCGTTTCAGTGATGCGGTGCGCATGCGCGTAGCAATCCATTTTTCCAACATCAGGAGGACTGTATGACTGCAAATATGGGCGACACCGACCGTTACATTCGTATTGCCGTGGGTGCCGGATTGA
>JAYUCZ010000324.1:0-2483 GCA_043740065.1 Thiobacillaceae bacterium
TTTGATCCTGTGCGCTTGCAGTTGCGCAATCTGTCGCCCCAGGCATTGCAGGTCTGGGGGCTGGTCAGTCAAAGCCTGCAACAAGTCCGGAGCGGGGCTGAACCCCCAAGCCTGGGTTTCCTGGCAAGAACCGGGCGGGCAGCGCTTGATACCTGGCATCATGTGCGCGGATTCACCGGCTTTGTGGGGCAATTGGCGGTGGAAATTTTCCGCCTGACGCGCAGCCCCGGCTCGTTCCGGATGAAGGAATTTGTCGCGCAGATGGAAGATATTTTTGTCTATGCCATCCCCATTGCCGCCGCCATGATTTTTCTGCTGGGCGTGGTGTTCGCCTATTTGCTGGGGGTGCAGGCGCAAAAATTCGGTGCCAATATTTTTGTCGTGGATGGCGTGTCGGCAGCGGTGTTGCGCGAGCTGTCGCCGGTCATTGTGGCCATACTGGTGGCGGGTCGTACCGGCGCGGCGATTACCGCGCAGTTGGGTACGATGAAGGTCAACGAAGAAATTGATGCTCTGTCGGTGATGGGGCTGTCGCCGGTGGCGGTGCTGGTGGTGCCGCGCATTCTGGCGCTGGTGATTGCGCTGCCCTTATTGGTGTTTATCGGCGATGTGGCCGGCATTCTGGGCGGCATGCTGGTGGCAAAAACCCAGTTGGGGCTGGAGTTTTCCCAGTTTTTGGAGCGGCTCGACAATATCCTGCAAGTGAAAACCGTGCTGGTCGGCATGGGCAAAGCCCCGGTGTTCGCCATTTTTATCGGGCTGATTGCCTGCCGCATGGGCATGACGGTGGCACGCGATGCACGTAGTGTCGGCCTGCACACCACCTCGACTGTGGTGCAAAGCATTGTCGCGGTGATTGTGCTGAACGCCATTTTTGCCGTGGCCTTTACCGAGTTGGGCATATGACATCGCCAGTCATTACCGTCGATAACGTTGTGACCCGTTTGGGCGGCAATACGATTCATGATGGGGTGAGTCTGAGCGTACCGCGTGGTGAAGTGGTGGCGCTGATCGGCGGCAGCGGCACCGGGAAGTCTGTGCTGCTGAAGGAAATCATCGGGCTGCTCAAGCCGACTTCGGGGCGCATTCATCTGTTCGGCGAAGATGTCTGGGCGGCGGACGATGCGCATCTGATGGCGCTGCGGCGGCGCTTTGGCGTGCTGTTTCAGGACGGCGCACTGTTTTCTTCATTGACCGTGGAGCAAAACGTGGCCGCCCCCCTGCGCGAACATACCCAGCTATCGCCAGCCGAATGCATGGAGCTGGCGCGGCTGAAAATCGCCATGGCCGGGCTACCCGCTTCGGCCTGCGGCAAGATGCCCAGCGAATTATCCGGCGGGATGCGCAAGCGTGCGGCGCTGGCGCGTGCGCTGGCATTGGATCCCGAGCTGCTGTTTCTGGACGAGCCGACTTCCGGCCTGGATCCCATTTCGGCACGCGCCTTTGATCGCCTGATTCGCCTGCTTTCGGATAATCTTGGCCTGACCGTCTTTCTGGTCACGCACGACTTGGATACACTGCTTGCCATGGTGGATCGGATTATTGTTTTGGCGCATAGCGAAGTGCTGGGACAAGGCTCGGTGGAAGAAATCAGAAAAATAAACGATCCCTGGCTGCAAGAATACTTTGCTGCCAGGCTGATGGAGGAGGCGTGATGGAAGCCAATGCGCGATATACCCTGGTCGGGTCGGTAGTGCTGGCGGTGACGGCATTGTTGGTACTGGGCTTGCTGTGGGTGGCGGGCAAGGCCGACGACATCGCCTACCGGCACTACACTATTTACTTTGCCAACCAGTCGATGGACGGTCTGGATGTGGACAGCGCCGTCAAAATGCGCGGCATCAAAGTGGGCGTGGTGACGGATTACGAGTTTGTCGCCAAGCCGTCAGAATCCATCAAGGTCACGATCAAAGTGCAGGAACAAACGCCGATCCGCCAGGGCGCACAAGCCTATGTCAAACGCAATGTCGTCACCGGGCTGGCCACCATCGAAATCAGCAACCCGCAGCAGCAGGCCGCCTTGCTGGAAGATGCTGTCGGCGGCGAACGCTATCCGGTCATCGCCGAGGGCAGCTCCGACCTGGATCGTGTGGCTAGCGCCGTGTCGCGCATGGCCGAAAACGGCGCACAGGTGCTGGACAAGATGAATACGTTAATGTCGGATGAGAACCAGCAACGCATTTCCGCCACGCTGGAAAATCTCAAAATGTTATCCGACACCCTCGCCAGCAACAGACAAACCCTGCAAGCTGCGATGCAGGGTTTGAAAGATGCATCGGATGAATTTCGCTTTGCTGGCGCAAGTATTTCGCAAGCCGCCACACGCGCAGAAGGCAGCATTGTTGGGGTGGGGCAAAATGCCCAATCCACGCTTAAAGAAGCCACACGTGCGCTGGAAAGCCTGCAAAAAGAAAGCCGGGAAATTTCCGGGAAATTGCAGGCGTTGTCTGATACCGGCGCACTGGAACTGACCGCCATGAGCC
>JAYUCZ010000325.1:0-2481 GCA_043740065.1 Thiobacillaceae bacterium
AGATTCGGTTAAACGCTGGAACTCTTCGGTGCTATCAAGATACTCCGGCGCGTCAAAATCCAGCGAAACCAGCAACGCACGCTCGCCGCCAGCGTGCCGATCAAACATAACAGCAGAATATCCGGTGTATCAGGAGCAAGCCAGCAAAGGCACCATTATTCCGGCGCATCTTCACTGCCGTGCCAGTTTACGGCGCGTGCAGGAACCACTGTGGAAATGGCATGTTTATAAACCATCTGCGTGAGTGCATTTTTTAGCAGCACTACGTACTGGTCAAAGGCTTCCACCTGTCCCTGTAATTTGATGCCGTTAACCAGGTAAATGGAAACAGGAACATGCTCGCGGCGCAAAGCATTCAGAAAAGGGTCTTGCAAAAGCTGTGGTTTGCCGGCCATTTAGGCTCTCCTTGAGGGGTCTTTTTGTGTTGTTGGGCTTGAATCGATATTTTCAACCTAGAAACCGCAGTTGGACGCATTCGAGTGTGCGGTTTTCGGGTTGTCTGGCAAGGCGCGATGAGGCGCATGGCTGCTCCCTGCAACGAAGAGTAACGCGGCCAGGCGACCCGAAAACTGTGCAATCGGGTGCGTAGCGTTCTCACCCATCCGGTGATGGTGCGCGTGACAATGAAACTCAATACTCATGCGATACCCCTTGCGTTTGAGAGCGGTCAACTGCGGTTTTTAGGTTGTAAGGTTGATTGACCAAGGTTTTCATTCTAATCCAAAGCCGTAAAAGCCAAGCCAAATGGTTTTAGCACGTCATGCTGGCAGTGCCGGATAACCGAAGTGGTATCCCTGTGCCCAGTCCACGCCAACGTCTTGCAAGCGCAGGGCGGTTTCTTCATCTTCCACGCTTTCGGCAATGGTGGTAATGCCCTGATCGCGGGCAAAGCTGACCAACGATTTAATCAAGCCCATAGCCTTGGTATTGCCCTGCATGTTCTGGATCATCCAGCCTTCAATCTTCAGGAAGCTGATGGGCAGCCGCGACAGGTACAGAAAAGAAGAGTAGCCGCTGCCAAAATCATCCAGCGCCAGACGAAAACCAAAATCAAGCAGGTATTTCAGGTCATGCTCCAGCGTATCCAGATTCTGGATAGCCTGGCGTTCGGTAATTTCAAATACCACAGGCTTGACCGCCCCCAACTCGATGCCGCATACGCCGCAATGACTTTGTGCTTTAGCCAGGAGGTTCTCGACCAAATCGCGCCGTGCCAGAAACTGCGGGGACAGGTTGATGAAGTGTGCGAAATCGGCGGTTGTCGTGCCAGCGGCGAGGCTGCGGGCGCAATGGCGCATGGTCAAATCGGCAACGATGCCGTCAATTTCGGCCATCAGGTTCAAGCCCTCGGCGGCATTAATAAAGCTTGCGGCTGTCAGGATTTCTCCCTGCGGTGTTTGTAGCCGTGCCAACGCTTCGTCGGCCACAACCTTGCGGCTGTTCAAATCGACGATGGGCTGGTAGGCGGCAAGGATGCGGTTCTCGCCTGCGGCTTGTTTAAGCAGGCTGGCCATTTGCAGCAGGCCGACCCCGCTTGTTGCAGAGACGATTCTGTCGCGACCGGCAGATTTGGCTTCGTAAAGACTGTTGTCCATTGCACCCAGCACTGAATCCTGGGTGCTTTTCTCGACATCAAAGCAACTCAGTCCCGCGCTCATGGTGATATGTATTTCGCCGACGGAAGTTACAAATGCCTGTTGCCGGATTATCTCGCGCAGGCGTTCAATAATCATTTCGGCCTGTTTCATGTCGCCGGTGTGCAGGCACACCAAAAACTCTTCCCCGCCCCAGCGCGCAATCCAGTCATCCGCCCGTAAATTCCGGGTAAAGGTTTGCGCAAAACCGGTCAGCACTTCGTCGCCTACGCCGTGACCATAACGGTCATTGACCAGCTTGAAATGATCCAGGTCAACCAGCCCGAGAATAAACGGCTGCTGGCTGCGCCGGGCATGGGCAATTTCTTCCTTGAGACGGGATTCGGCAGCGCGACGATTGGCCAGCCCGGTCATTTCGTCCGTCAGCGCCAACTTTTCCAGGCTGACCCTTTGTATGGCCTGAGCCTGCAACAGGCCAACCCAGTTGGCGATCAGTTCAATGAAAGCCAGATTTTCCCGCGTATGGGAGGACTCCAGCGCGGCTCCACCGGCAAAAGCCAGCACGCCCCATAGCTTGTCGTCCACCCAGATCGGAGTGCCGCAATAGACTTGCAGGTTCAACATGGAGACAATCGGCAGCGAACCCAGCACGGGGTCGCCAGGCAAGTCAGGCAGAAAAACCGAGGCTTTGCGCTCCACCACGCACTGGCAAGGTGTTGCGGCCAGCGGTATTTCCATGCCGACGGTGAAACGCCCACCCGCATCATGCGCGTGACGGACGACATACCCGCCGTCGATTACCTCGCCGACCAGCGCAATATCCACGCCCAACTCCTTGCAGGATTCTGCAAGAATCGCCTGGATGCGCCCTTCGTCACCCAGATGG
>JAYUCZ010000326.1:0-2469 GCA_043740065.1 Thiobacillaceae bacterium
AGGGATGCGGAAACAACCAATATCCCATTTTTGGATGCACTGACGGGCGCATTGCGTCGTTGTTCCTCGCTTGTGTGGCCAGCCACACGGCACTCGGAATGCCTAGCACTGCATCCCGCCAGCGCCCCCAAAAACGGGACATCGGCTATTTCCACACCCCTTACCGCCGGATCACCTCTATCACACTTTGCACTTGTCCAAGCTTGTTGATGATCCGGCTAATCTGCGCGGCTTCCCTGACTTTGATGGTCAGCGCCATGCTGGCGTATTCGCCGACCGATTCGGTATTCACGCGCAGCACATCAACCCGCTCTTTGGTGAACACGTCGGACACATCGCGCAGCAAGCCCTGGCGGTCGAAAGCACGCAGGCGAATCTCGACAGTAAAGCCGCCGTCGGATTTGCTGTCCGCCCATCCGGCCTGGAGGATGCGTTCCGGGTTGAGCTTGGGCAGACTTGCACATGATCGGCGATGCACCGTCACGCCGCGCCCTACGGTGGTATAGGCGATGATGGAATCGGGCGGCGCAGGTTTGCAGCAACGCGCCAAGGTAACGGGAATGTCGCCCAGGCCATCGACGACCACACCGCTGATGGATTTACGCGGCGGTCTGGTCTTAACCTGACGCTCTTCAACTGGTGCGCTTTCTTCGCGCAGGGCGCGCGCAAACATCAATCCGCCGACATCGCCGCGCCCCAGCGCAGCGAGAAATTCGTCGGCAGATTTGAATTTCAGGCTATGCGCGAGCTTGTCGATGTTGACCTTACCCACGCCCAGCCGTTTTCTTTCTTTATCGAGTTGCGTGCGGCCTAATTGGGTTAACTCGCCTTGGTCGCGCTGCTTGAACCAGCTGCGCACCTTGGACAGCGCCCGATGGGTTTTGAGATAGCCCAGATTAGGATTGAGCCAGTCGCGGCTAGGGTTGCCCTGTTTGACGGTGAGAATTTCCACGCGCTGGCCGTTATCCAGTTTTGTAATGAGCGGCACCATGACACCGTCCACGCGCGCGCCACGGCAACGATGGCCAACATCGGTATGCAGCGCGTAGGCGAAGTCTATCGACGTAGCGCCGCGTTCAAGATTAATCACGCGACCTAACGGGGTTAGCACATAGACCTGATCCTGAAACAGCTCGGTACGAAACTGCTCGGCAAATTCTCCGGCATCGGCGACATCGTCTTTCCATTCCAGCAATTGCCGCAGCCAGGCAATTTTTTCTTCCATGCGCGCATCGGACTTGCCGCCTTCCTTGTAGCGCCAGTGCGCGGCCACACCCAGCTCGGCGTGTTTGTGCATGTCAACGGTGCGGATTTGCACTTCCAGTGCCTTGTCTTCCGGGCCGATGACAGCGGTATGCAGCGAACGGTAGTCGTTGCTTTTGGGGTGCGAAATGTAGTCGTCAAATTCGCTGGGAATCGGCTGCCACAGGTTGTGGACGATACCCAGCGCGGCATAACAGTCCGACTCTTTATCCACCAGCACACGCACGGCGCGGATGTCGTAAAGCTGTTCAAAACCCTGATCCTTGCGGCGCATTTTGTTGATGATGCTGGCAATGTGTTTGGGTCGCCCCGACACTTCGGCCCCAATGCCGTTCTTGTGCAATTCTGCCTTGAGCGTTGCCAGTATTTCATTGATATAGCGTTCGCGGTCGCCGCGTTTCTCGTCCAGCAGCGTGGCAATGCGTTTGTAGGTTTCGCCATCCAGATAGCGACACGCCCAGTCTTCCATTTCCCATTTGATTTGCCACACACCGAGGCGATTCGCCAGCGGCGCGAACAAGTCCCGCGTTTGCCTGCCTAGCTGAATCTGCAGGGCGGCATCCGCCCTGGCTGCGCAGCGCAAGACATGGGTGCGCTCGGCCAGTTTAACCAGCACCGCACGCACATCCTGCACCATCGCCAGCACCATCTGGCGCAGTGATTCGATCTGGGTGGCAGCCTTGGCATCGGCATCCTGTGCGCTACGCGCCAGCACTTCAATACGCGCCATGGCAGCAATCGCTTTGGCAATCGCCACCGCATCACCAAACGCTTCCAGTTGCTTTGCGTCCACCCGGTCAAACAATTGGAACAATAAAGCCGCCAACACGGCTTCTTCGCCCAGCTTCAGTTCATCGACAATTTTCGCCGTGCCAACTGCATGGGCAAACAAGCTGCCGCCCGCCGCCGTGGTTTGCCCCGACAACGCAGGCCAGGCCAGCGCCAGCGCTTCACGTATTGGCGTGCGTTCGGCAGCACCCAACAAGGCAATCGCCTCATCCACGCCGGATAACGCGAGACAGGCAGTTTTTTTGATGGATTCTGGCATGGTCAGATTATCCTAGAAACCGTAGTTGGACGCATTCGAGTGTGCGGTTTTCGGGTTGTCTGGCAAGGCGCGATGAGGCGCATGGCCTTTCCCTGCAACGAAGAGCAACGCGGCCAGGCGACCCGAAAACCGTGCAATCGGATGCGTAGCGTTCTCAC
>JAYUCZ010000327.1:0-13509 GCA_043740065.1 Thiobacillaceae bacterium
CCCGCCGTACTCGCCGCCTGCGGCCTGCCCACCGTGACCACCGGCGTAGAAGACATGGGGCCAAAACACGGCAGTACCCACAAACAAATTCTGCGTGCCGCTGGTATCAACGTCGATTTAACCCCAGCCGAGGCCGCTGCAAGAATGAGCACCGCAGGCTGGGCGTACTGCGACCAAAGTCGCTTCGCCCCCAAGCTGTACGACCTCACCGGCCTGCGCACCACCATCGTCAAGCGCCCGGTACTCACCACCGTTGAAGTGCTGCTTGCGCCGGTTAAAGGCGCGAAAAAAACCCACTTCATCACCGGCTACGTCCACAAGCCTTATCCCCCCGTGTATGCCATGCTGGCACGTCACGCCGGGTTTGACGACAGCCTCATTATTCGCGGCAGCGAAGGCGGCGTGATTCCTTCGCTGCGTCAGGAATCGCGCATGTTTGTCGTGCATAACAAAGGCGAAGAACAACTCGTTGAATTCAAGCCGCAGGATTTTGGCATCGAACAGGCAGTTCGCGCCCCGCTTATCCCAGGCATGGGCGAGGCGACCGAACTCGAAGAACATAAAGTTGAATTTGACGCAGCGCGTGTGTCCGCCCAAGCCGCAGAAGCAGGTCTTGCTGCATTGAATGGCCAGCAAGGTGCCACCTACGACAGCCTGGTACTGGGCGCGGCCATCATGTTGTTTGGGCTTAAAAAAGCCGACAGCCTTGCCGCAGGGGCGGAGATGGCGAGAAAAGCCATTGATTCTGGCGCGGCCAAGGCGAAATTCCTGGCTTGAGGCTGGCCTTGAACCAGGATTGAACGTCCAAGACGGCGACCTTTGCGCAAATGGGATGGGGGGCGAACCGGCGTGAGCACAGGCTCAAAAGCAAAACAGCCCCTATTGTAATTCGGCCTGAGTCGCTTTTCTCCCATGCGGCCTGTATGGGTTATGCGGATAAAAAAATCCGCGCATGGTGAGCGCGGATTTTCGGCTGCGGACTTTTTGTTTGGTGGCGCGAGTCAGAAGCACTCCAAGCTAATTTAGAAACAACCGGGTTAAACCGGGATTATTCATTAGAAACCCCCTCCCCCATCAAGGGAGAGGGGGCTAAAAGCAAGGCAAAACCGGCTAATGGACAATCCCGGTTAAAAACAACCCAGGCGGGATTTCTCTGCTTGCATTCTGGATAGCGTTTGGTTCCAGTCGGCTTCTTGTTTGGCGGTGTAACCGGCAGGGCGGGCTACGTCCATTTCATCCATGACTTGGCCAATTTGCGTGTTTATTTGGTCACAATTGCCCGTTTTGGCGACGGTGGCTCGGTTCAGTGCCAGCTTGGTTGCGGGCATTTCTTTTGGCGGCGTTTCTTTGGATGCCATCACGCTGGCGGGTTTGTTGATGGCCAATTTGGCTGGCGATTGCGCCAAGGTTGATTGAGTCAGGGTTGATTGAGCCAGGGCTGATTGAGCCAGGGCTGATTGAGTCTGAGGCCGATCAATGGCGGGTGGCGGGGGCGGCGGAATGAGCTTGCCTTCCTTCAGGCCGGCCTTGTCGCAGGCGGCGTTGGTATAGGTAACGCGCCCGGCGTTGTCCAGACATTTGTACAGCCCCGCCTGCGCGGCAAGCGGCAGCAAAAAGCAAAGTAGGGTAATCAGGCGCATGGCATCAGTCCTTGAGCGCTGGTGGGATTGACTACATCGGCCAGAATGGGGGCGGACTTTAACCCTGAAACGGGGTTGGTTGTTGCAGGAATATCAGGGTGACGGGGCGCGGGGCACGCCACCCCAATATGTTGGGGTGGCTAGACTCAAGAACCGGTGAATTTGTACTTGTCGTACTTTTCTTCTTCGGGCATCGGTTTAACGAATTCTTCGATTGGCAGCTTGGCGACGATTCCTGACCTTTGCAGTCGTCGCACTTGTCGGTACGTACGTAGGTTGGCTTTTAGATATTCCTTGTTAGCTAACAATCCGCGATCGTCGCGGTCCGATTAGAACTTGAACCAATCCTTGGCCGGGGCGTATCGCGAATCCGCTAGGCCAAGGCCCAAATTTTTACAGGCCAGCTTTTACGCTAAACCCTGAGTCCTGTAGGTCGGCCTTCAGGCCGACATGTCGGGCTAAAAGCCCGACCTACAATTTTGCATCACGCAGCCGAGTGACCTTTCAACTCGACTTTTACATTTTGTTCTGCGGAAAGACCGGCGTAATACTTTTGCAGAACCTTGGCGACTTCCGGGCGACTGAACTCGACCGGCAAATCCTGGCCTTCGGACAGCATCGAGCGCACCTTGGTGCCAGACAGCAGGATGCGGTCGTCCTTGGTGTGCGGGCAGGTGCGCTGCGAAGCCATGCCGCCGCACTTGTTGCACCAGAACGTCCAGTCGATGTTCATGTTCACGGTTTCCAGCGAATCTTTGGGGATTTCGTCGAAAATCTTTTGTGCGTCGAACGGGCCGTAGAAATCGCCCACGCCAGCGTGGTCGCGGCCAACAATCAGGTGCGAGCAGCCGTAGTTCTGGCGGAACAGCGCGTGCAGCAGGGCTTCACGCGGGCCGGCGTAACGCATGTCCAGCGGGTAGCCCGCCTGGATCACGGTGTTGGGCGCAAAGTAATTTTCCACCAGGGTGCTGATGGCCTCACTACGCACATCGGCGGGAATGTCACCCGGTTTCAACGCGCCCAGCAGCGAGTGAATCAGCACGCCGTCCATGGTTTCGATGGCGATTTTGGCCAGATACTCGTGCGAGCGGTGCATCGGGTTGCGGGTCTGGAACGCGGCAACGCGACTCCAGCCAGCTTTTTCGAAAGCGGCGCGGGTCTCGGCGGGGGTCATGAACTGGTCGCCGTATTCTTCCTTAAAACCGCCAGTCGATAGCACTTTGACCGAACCGGCCAAGTTGTATTTGGCCTGTTCCATGACCATCTTCACGCCGGGATGCTCTGTGTCGGTGGTTTTGTAAACCTGCATGCACTCATGGGCTTTGTCGATGGCGTATTTTTCGGACACTTTCATGGTGCCCATGATTTCGTCGGAATCGCTGTTAATCAGCGCGATTTCGTCGCCCGCCTTGAGGGTGTCGCTGTCGGTAGAAAGCGTAACGGGAATCGGCCAGAACAGGCCGCTGGCCATTTTGTAGCCATCACATACGCCTTGCCAGTCGGCATGGGTCATAAAGCCGTCCAGCGGGGTAAAGCCGCCGATGCCCAGCATGATGAGGTCGCCGGTCTCGCGCGAGGACATTTTGACTTTGGGCAGAGACTGCGCACGCGCCAGTTCGGCATCGCGGGCTGCGCCTTCTTGCAACAGGGGTTTCAACTCGCCGCCGCCATGGGGCCGGACTAATTTGGACATGCTATCTCCTCAAGGTTTACTGCAAGGTTTACTGCTTTTAGGTCGGGGGAGAATAGCAAGGCGATTAAAGACTGATAAATCGTTTGTTTTTATTTGGGGATAAGGGATTTTTCGCTGCGGGCTGGTTCCGGGGCGGATAATAAAAAACACCCTGATAATCAGGGTGTTAACGGTTCAGGTTGTTGCGGTGTCAGGCATCGAAGAAGGCTGGCATGTCGGACTTTTCAACCTCAGTCACATCCACCCAGCAAGGTTTATGGGCACCGCCCGCCGCTGCCAGCTTGCGGGTTTCGTCAAACAGAAATTTCCAGCGGTTGTAAAGGCAGTCGCTGACCTTGTGCATCCCGGCATCAAAATAAGAGTTATGCAGGTCGCCGATGGTGCGGGTAAACGACTCCAGTTGTTCCAGCATATTGTGCGGATAACCCTGGCGCTGGGCATCGACATATTTGATTCTTTCGCGCTTGACGGCGCGTAAAAACACTTTTTGCCCCTCGGTCAATTCGGACTCTTTGCGCAGACTGCCGCCCAGATGCATGACCTCGTGGACAAACTCGCCCAGACGCAGGCCAAAGTCATAATTGTTGTAATCCACTGCTTGCATGTTGTCTCCAGACATCACTAAATCAATATGGCGAGTGTTGTTTTTCTTATGGGGGCGAATCGTGCGCTTTGCCGGGTGTTTTGTCTAACGAAATTTAACCTGGAAACCGCGCACTCGAATGCGTCCAATTGCCGCTTCCAGGTTTATCTGGACAACGCCTGTATCCATTTTCCATACAGTGTATTGGCCACGCTGTGTAGTTGTTCCAAACGCGGTGCCATATTTTCCTGTATGACTGCGGGTTGCTGTACTGCCGGGCTTGCTGAGGCCTGTTCGATTTCATCCGCGCCGATTTCGCACCAGGCCTGGATCATGGATGCAGTCATTTCAATATGGCATTGCAGCGCCAGGTGGCGGTTATTCAGTAGCCAGGCCTGATTGGCGCAAAAGGGACTTTCCAGTAGGCGCGTGGCGTGTTCCGGTATGGAGAAGGTTTCGCCGTGCCACTGGAATACTTCAAACGACGGGGGTAAATCACCCAGCCATTCTGGTGCCGGGTTGTGTCCGACCTTGGTTACCCCGCCCCAACCAATTTCCTTGACGGGATTTTGGTTGATTTGCGCCCCCAGCGCTTTGCTCATCAACTGCCCACCCAGACAATGCCCCAGCACCGGGATGTTTTTTTGCATGGCCTCGCGAACAAGATCAAGGACTTGCGCAATCCACGGCAAATTATCGTTGACGCTCATCGGGCCGCCCATCAAGACCAACCCGGAATAGCCGCTGATGGTTTCTGGAATCACATCACCTGCATCGACATTCAACTGCGCCCACAGAATGCCATGCCGGGTGAAAAAATCGCCCAGATACCCCGGCCCCTCGGTTTGGGAAAAACGAAACACAATGACTGGAAGCATGATGCAAAACCTTTTCAGGAAAAATTCACACGCTTATTTTAAGCCAGCCTCGCTGCTTTTGCTGGCGGGCTGTTTATCGGGGAACGCAGCGTTGGCCGCGTCGGTGAGTGTGGTGGGTTTGTTCAAGGACAAGGCCATGGTCAGCATAGACGGCAGCGCACCCAAAACGATGGCAATTGGACAAAACCTGCAAGGCGTGAGGCTGATCTCGGCGGATTCGGACGCGGCGGTCTTCGAAGTCGAAGGTAAACGCCGCACGCTAGGCATGGGGCAGTCCTTTGCCGCCCAAGGTAATCCCACTCAAGGCACTGCCGGTAGCGCAAAACCTGCGGTGGTGCTGACGGCAGACGGGCAAGGCCACTTTACGACCATGGGCACGATTAATGGCAATAGCGTGAATTTCCTGCTTGATACTGGCGCGTCAGCCGTGACCTTGCAGGCCAGCGATGCCAGGCGCATGGGGCTGGATTACAAGGCCGGGCAGGTGGCGGGGGTAAGTACGGCCAATGGCGTGATCCCCGCATGGCGCGTGTTGTTCAATTCGGTTCGGGTGGGCGGCATCACCATGTATGGCGTGGAAGGTCTGGTGATAGAAACCAGCATGCCCGGGGCATTGCTGGGCATGTCATTTCTTAACCGCACCGACATGAAGCGCGAAGGCCAGACCATGATGCTGACCCAGCGTTATTGACCCGCAGCTTGCGGTGCGGGAGGTTTGCCGCGCAGGGTCAGCCGCGTTTCATCCAGCAGCTTGTTTTGTGCGTCCAGTAACTGAATGGTGTGTGTGCCCGCAACGGGCATCCAGTGCAGGCTGCCGCCTACTTGCGCAGTTTGTGCCTGGCCGTTTATTTGCCACTTGAACCCTGCTTGCATCGGCTGCGCGCTAAATCGCACGACTTGTTTGCTGACGGGAATGTCGGGATCTAACGCCAGCACCGCGCCGTTGCCGGGCCCCGCGATGCGCGGTTGTGCCAGATAGCCAACGGGCAGGCTGACGGTCGGCATTTGTGTGCCGTCAATAAAGGCTTCGCGGCGTGGTGGCTCGATGGCCGGGCTGAATGTGATCTGCTGCAAAACCACCGATTTGGGCGCTTTGGGCGCATGGCTGACGCGCTGCTGGTGCAGGCGACCCATGATGGCCTGCCACACCGGCGCGGCTCCGGTTACGCCCGACACTTTATGCATCGGTTCGCCGGAGGCGTTGCCGACCCACACGCCCACCGTGTAGCGGTCGGAAAATCCCACGCACCAGTTGTCGCGCATGTCTTTGCTGGTGCCGGTTTTCACCGCGCTCCAGCCGGAGGTGTCGAGCGCGTTATCCAGGCCAAACGTCAGCGCACGGGCTTCGCGGTCGGCGAGAATGTCGCCGATGATCCAGGCGGCGGCGGGGGAAATCACCGTCTTGCCTGCTGGCGTGCGGGGACTGGAAATGGAAGTGATTGAACCGAGCCGTCCGCCATTTGCCAGCGTACGGTAAGCGTTGGTCAGTTCCAGCAGACTGACTTCTGCACCGCCCAACGCCAGCGAGTAGCCGTAAAAATCGGCATCGCGGGTCAGCGTGGAAAACCCCAAGTGTTTTAACCGGGCGTAAAAATCCTCGTAGCCCAGCAACACCAGCGTGCGCACCGCAGGCACGTTAAGAGAGGAGCCCAGCGCGGTTCTTAACGATACCCAGCCCTTGAAATCGCGGTCGTAATTTTGCGGTAAATACTGCCCGCCTGCGGTTTCCACTGCCAGCGGCGAATCGTCCAGCAACGAGGCGGCAGTCAGCAGGCGATTTTCGATGGCCAGTGCATACAGAAACGGCTTGAGCGTGGAACCAGCCTGGCGCGGGGCGCGCACGGCATCCACTTGCGGTGCATCCGAAGTGGCGTGGCTTGCGCCAATATAGGCAAGCACTTCTCCGCTGCGGTTATCCAGCACAACGACCGCACCATCTTCCACCTGACGATCCTTGAGTTCGAGCAGGTGCTGTTGCAATGTGCGCAGCGCAAAATTTTGCAGGTTGATATCCAGACTGGTTTTAACGACCTGCCCGGGCGTTTTTAACAACTGCTGCGCAAGGTGCGGCGCAATCTGGTTTTCAAGCGGAATGCGCGGACGCACCACCAGCGTGGACCAGGCCAGCGCCGTGATGTTCTTGCAGGGCGGGGCAGGCGCAGAAAGTTTGCCTGCAACATCGCAGGCGCGTTCGGCAACCATGTTGGGTGGGGCATTCGGGCCGCGCAGCAGCGCGGATAACAAACTGGCTTCGGCCTTGTTCAACCCGGATGGATGCTTTTGAAACAGCCCCCAGCTTGCCGCGTTAATGCCGGACAGCTCGCCGCGAAACTGCACCTTGTTGAGATAGGCTTCCAGAATCTGCGGCTTGCTCCAGGTGCTTTCCAGTTCGTGTGCGGCCTGGATTTGCTGCCATTTTTGCGCCACGCTGCGCCCCTCCGAACCGCGTGACAGCCCCGGCTGCAACATCGCGGCAAGCTGCATGGACAGGGTGGATGCGCCGCGCTGGCTGTCGCTATTGACGCGATCCCATGCCGCACCCAGCACGGCTTTCCAGTCCACGCCGTCGTGCTGGTAAAAACGCTTGTCCTCGGATGCCAGCAGCGCTTCCTGCATGGCGGGCGACAAGGCGTTGAGATTGACCCACGGCAGGCGGCGCACGCTGCGGTCGATACGCAGCGTGTGCAGGCGCTCGCCGTTTCTGTCCAGCAGCCAGGCTTCGGAGGGCTGGTGTTGCGCTTTGACCGTTGCAAAAGAGGGCAGGGCGTGCAGGGGTGATGAGACAAACAAAAAGATCAGAACCGCAGAGACGCGGAGGACGCAGAGAAAACTTTTTTGGTTTTGTTTTTCTCCGCGTCCTCCGCGCCTCTGCGGTTGAATCGTAAAATTCACGGCTTGACCAGCATCTCTGCCACCGGCATTTCGCCAAACAGTTCGGGCGCATACATGGCTTCGACGCGGGTGGGCGGCAGCTTGAACTCGCCGTCGTTGTTGAGGCGCACGGTGTACTCCACGCTAAACTGGCCTTTGGGTACCCAGGTGTAATAAGCGCGAAAGCTGTCGTGGGTGCGTTCCTCGTAGGCGGGCCAGACCCAGCCTTGGCGTTTTTCGCCGCCGGATAAAATCGCCGAGTCGCGGCCTAGCCCGGTACCCAAAATCGTCGCGCCGGATGGAATCGGATCGCTGACCGCTACCCAGCCCATGTCGGTTTGCGCGTCGATGTCGAGCCGCACGCGGATCACGTCGCCGCGCTGCCAGCCGTTTTTCGATTTCGTATCAATCGGCGTGAGCGTGCGGGTGATGCGATAGCCTGCGTTCAGTGGCTGTTTTAGCGGAATGGCCGCCAGGCTGGAAACCGTTGCCCAGGGCTTGCCGCTGCCTGCGTGTTCCAGTTTGAGTGTCGCCGCTTCTTTGCCCCAGGGTAGCAAGGTTTGGCTTTCCGGCTGTTTCCAGTCAGCAGCAAAGGTTTTTTCTGCCAGACTGGCCGTGGTTTTGCCGCCAACCTGCGTGGTTTCATGCATGGCTGAAAATTTCTTCAGCGCCAGCACGCCCCAGGCATTGGCGACTGTGGTGTGCCAGCGACCTTTTTGCTGTCTTGATAATGTGCCGCGCAGCAAACGCCCGATGTCGTCTTTCCAGGCCGGGTCATCATTGGCGGCCAGCAACAAGCGGTTGGCATTCACATCGCCGCTCCACATCAGCCACCACCAGGCATCGTTGCGTTCGGTGGAAAAACTCATTGCCGTGCCGGAAAAATTCAACCGGCTTTTGAGGATGGCGCTGGCTTCCTTAAGCCGCGCTTCGTGCGCTGGCAGACTGGCGATGCGTTGATGAATGGCAATCCAGTCCAGCAGGGTAGTGGTTGGCCACAGCTTGGGCGTGTGGCTGAAACTGTCCAGCCAGGCGGGCTGGAAGTTGGCCTCTGGGTAGCGTGACAGCGCTTCCATGGCGGCAATTTTGCGCACCGCCAGGTCGGCGGTGTTGAGTACCGAATTACGCAGCACACGGCCTTCAACAAATCCGCCCAGCCCCTGCATCATGCGCGTGCGGGTTTCGTCCGGAATAGCATAACCGGCTGCGTGACTGATGCTTAATAAATAGGCAGTCAGCGTGTCGCTGCCTTCGCGAAGTTCCGTCCAGTATTTGACCAGGCCGTCGCGATCCAGATACAACGGCAGACGCGCCACGATATTTTTCCAGCGGGCTTCATCCTGAAGCGCAACCGCCGCCGAGGCTTGCTGTTCTAGGCAAGTCCAGGGATAGCGCGACATGTATTCCGCCACGCCCGGTAGGCCGTCGCCGAGTTTCGCTTGCAGTTTTACGCCGATGCCGCCGCGTCCGGGGATGGCATCCGCCGGAATCTGGGTACTCATGGAGACGGGTTTGTCCAGTTGCATGAGCGTGGCCTGGAAAGTGCGTACTGGAATCGTCTCGATGACGGATTGCGACAGCTTCATGCGGTCGCTGGCCTTGCCGTTGCCTTCCCCGTTTGCGCCGACCTCGGCGGCGCTGATTTCCCAATTGAGCTTGCTGATACCAAACGGAATACTGACTGGGAAAACCAGTTCCTTCGCCTCGCCTGCATTCAAGGTCACGGTTTGCGGCGCGGGGTCGGCCAGGCTGGAAACCACGGCCTTGACCGCAATCTTCATGCTGCGCTCGCTGCCGTTGCGCACGGTAAAGTAGGCGCTGAGCTTGTCGCCTTCACGCACCACCGGTGCCAATCCAGATTGCAGAATCAGATCCTGCTGGGTCTGTATGCTGGCCTCGCCAGTGCCGAACCTGCCCACATTTACATTCGCCACCGCCACGATGCGGAATGCGGTCAGGCTGTCGTTGAGCGGAAAACTCACATCTGCCTCGCCCTTGTCGTCGAGCTTGACGCGGGCTTGCCAGTACACACGGGTGTCAAACAGTTCGCGCGCCGATTGCCGCCCGCCGCCGCCGCCCGATGCCACGGCCTTGCGGCCATAGTGACGTTTGCCCACCACCTGCATTTGCGCGGTGCTGGTTTCCACTTCGATGCCGCGCCGCGCCATCATCGCGTCCAGCAGTTTCCAGGTGTCGTTGGCTTGCAATTCCAGCAAGCCTTCGTCGATGACTGCAATCGCCACTTCGCCGCCTTTGACCGGGCTGCCGTCTGGACGGCTTACCTGGATTCTGGTTTTAACCTGTTCGCGCACCCGGTATCGGGGCTTGTCGGTAGCCACTTTGACGTTCAGCCCATAGCCAGACCAGCCGGTCTTGAGTTCGGCCACGCCCATGCGGAACGCGGGTTTGCCCAGATCCACCATCGCCGTCGGCATCACGTCTGCAATGCGCCCGCGCACCGCCAGTGCGCTGACAAAAACATTGGGTCCGTAGTTGGGTTTGATGGGAATGTCGATCACCGGCGCATCGCGTTTGACTTGCGCAACCCAGGCATCCAGTACGCCTTCGCGCTCTACGCTGACCAGCACGGTGGCGCTTTCAAACGGCAGCGCCATGCGTAGTTTGGCGGTTTCGCCAAGCTCGTATTGACCGTGGTCGAGTTTGCGTTTTTCGGGGACTAAATCCATGCGGTCATTGTCGGAAGCCTGCATCCAGCTATCCGGTCCTGGCACCCAGGTATCGGCGTGGGCGCTGCTGTCGTTACCGGCGGTGTCTTTTGCGCGTGCCTGCAAAATCAAATCACCTGTCGCAGGCGCTTTCATTTCGCAGGTCAAGCGCCCCAAGTCATCGGTTTTGCCCGCGCAGGCGTTGCCTACTCGGGTGATGTCGCGCCCGTGGGCATACGCATAAAACCCGCCGATCAGGCGTTTGCGGTAACTGGTCCAGTCGCTTTTAAGAATTTCGGTCTTCACTTCCACGCCCGCCGCCGGTTTGCCACGTACATCCACGGCCTGCACGGTGAACTTGAGTGCGTCTTTCGACAGCAGCCAGGAATCCGCTTTCACCGCCAGCAAAATATTCGACGGGTAGAGCGCAATGCGGGTCGCGGCGGTCAGCGTTTCGCCGCTGGCATCGCGGTATTCCAGTTCCACCAGCAAGTCTTGGGGCAATTCGTTTTTTGGCAGCCCGTCAATTTGTGCGCGTGCCGCGCCGCCGCCATCCAGTTTCAGATTTTGCGTTTTGATGGATTTGACTTTGCTCTGTGCTGCGATTTGCACGCCGTCCACATCGTATTCGCCGATATTCCAGTCCTGGCCTTCGTCCTCGCGGCCAGGTTTGATCGTGCCATTGGCGAATACCCAGTCTTCAAAGTCGTCGAACCGCACGGTTTTTTCCAGCAACTGGCCGCGCAGTTTGACCGGCGCAAAACTGGCCGCGCCACCAGAGAGGTAAGTCAGTTGCACGTCCACCGCCAACTTGTCGGCGTTAACTGCCGCGACTTTTGGTCCGGACAGCGTGGCACGCATGGTTGGCACGCGATACGCCGCGACGCGGAAACTGCCTGCCTCGATGCGTGTTTCCTGACCTTTTAGCGTATGCGCAACATAAATCGAGTACTGCCCCTGCTTGGCTTCTTTGGGTAGCGCGATATTTGTTTCCGTGATGCCCTGACTGTCCCATTTCACCGGCAGCTTGATTTCGTCGCCCGTGCCCTGGTGTTGCAGGATGATCTGAGTGCCCAGCTTGGCCTTGTCCACAAACGCAAAACCAGACGCAGATTTCTGGCGCACAAACAGCTTGATGCCGACGTTCTCACCGGCGCGGAACAGGCTGCGATCCAGCACCGCATGGGCGATATATGGGCCCTCCCAACGGTTTTGATACAAGCTGAAACGCCAGCTTGAAATGCCCTCGTTCCAGTTGGACAGCACAAAGGAAAAATCACCGTCCCGGTAGGCGGTCACGTAATACTGTTTGTCCCATTCGTTAAGACATGGCGGCAAGGTTTCAATCTCCGGCAAATCCTGCTCGATGCGCAAAATGCCGCTGGTGTCGGTTTTGCCCTGCGTATAAATTTTGCCTTTGCAGTCGCGCACCGCAATCTCTGCGCCAGCCACGGGCTTGCCGCTATCCAGCGCGGTAATCCACACCAGCGAAGACTCGCGCCCCTGCTTGAAATGCACCGCCATGTTGGTGACCAGTGCCGTGGCGCGCACATGGTAAGGCTTCTTTTTGGCCATCAGTGCTTCGCCCAATTTTGGGCTGGCCACTTCTACCACATGAAAGCCGGCTTCCTTGAGCGGGATGCCGATGACTTCGGTTTCGCGGTCGGGCAACGGCTTGGGCAGCGATACCGGTTGAATCTTGTGCTGCGGGCCAAAAATCGAAGTTTCCGCACCGTAATTTTTGACCGGCGCATAACCGAGTTTTTCATCATGCTCGGCGTATTCGTCGCGGTTCATGTCCTGAATGCGTTTCATCCAGGCAATCACCTCCATGGGCTTTTGCGTGACCAGCCGTTCGCCGGTCAACACGGCGTGGCTCTGTGTGGACACGCCGGTCGCCCTCAGCGTGAGCGGCAACATGGGGTCGGCGTTTTTTTCGATCAGTCCAAATCCGGCGGCAAATTTTGCCAGCGGCGGCGCGACATCGGTCTTAACCGTCAGCGGAAATTTGCGGGCGTTGCTCAAGCTGCGCCGGGCATCGTCGCGAAAATTCGGCGGCAGTTTCAGGGTCAGCGTGGCGGCCTCGGGGAATGGGCTTTTGAAGCTAAGGTTTTGGGTAAAACCGGCTTGTCTGTCGGCCTTGTCGATCTCGGGCTTCCACACTTTGCCCGCGCCAGATAAGGTGATTTGCGCGGCAGCAGCCACCGCCACCGGCGCACTCAAACTCAACGTCATCGGCAAAATCGGCAGGCAGGGGGCTTTGGCATTGGTTTTTTCGCAGCGCAGTTTGGCCGAGAATGCAGGGCGTACCTGGTAGGCCAGGGTTTGCGGCATGCTGTTTTCAACGCCGGAGAGGGACTCGATTCCGGCATCCCAAACCAGCTTGAGCTTTGCGCCATCGGGCAGGCGGCGGGCGCATTGCAGCACGACAACCGGCGCGCTGTCGGTGTTGGTGGCGGCAAGAATTTTGTCCCTGACTGTGCCGCCCGGCAGGCGCAGAAAATACAACTGCAAACTGCGCTTGTCCAATGCGTAACCGTAGTCGGCAAAAAATGCGCGGGCATTTTCCAGCACTTTTTTGCGCACATGGATATTGACCGGGCGCGCCGGGATTTTTTCGCCCACGCCCTCGGCCACGCACCACACCTTGCCCGCCAGGCTGTTGGCATTGACCGGCGCATCCAGCCCCAGCACAAAAATCTGGTTCTCATCAATTGCCTCGTTGCCGTCATACGGCAAGGCAGTCAGGATCGCCGGGCCACCGGTACTGAAATTTTTACTTTCGGGATTGAGCGGCGTGCCATCCAGCGCCTTGCTACCCGGCTTGAGGCTGAAGGTGCAGCGCACCCCGGCGGGCAAGTCGTGTTCAAAGTCGAACACCCAATTCCGGGAATCCACCCAGCGGCCACTGCCCTTTTCCACACAATCGATATCAAAGGGCTGTGGCAGGCGCGGGTCGCCCAGCGGCACCATCTCGTGCGTGAAACGCACCGCAACCTGGCGCACCTGTTTTACTTCGCCCTGGGGCGAAAACGACTCGATACCGGCGGCGTGTGCCGCGCCGAGAAGAATCATGATCGAAAGGAGAGCCAACAGTAAGCGCCGCATGGTGAAAGTCTTGTTTGCCGGAAAGCAGACAAGCTAACATAGCCGCAGGGCGGCGGCTATCAGACGAAAG
>JAYUCZ010000328.1:0-5877 GCA_043740065.1 Thiobacillaceae bacterium
GATCGCCAGCGCCGATGTCTTCTTCCAATGCAGTGGCTACATTGATTCGCACGGCCTCGTGCAGGCGGTGAACTTCTTCGGGGGCAAGCGCGGCGATAAGGAGCAGGGTCGTCATGCCGTGATTATCCCGAAACGCACGCGACTATCCAAAACACTTTTTGCTTCAGGTGGTTTGTGTAATATACTTTTGATATGTCTCAATTGGAGCGCGTCATGGATACCGCAAAACTGTTCTGGTCTGGCCGGTCGCAGGCCATCCGGTTGCCCAAGCAATATCGCCTGGATGCCGATGAAGTGCGTATCCGGCGGCACGGTAATACGCTGGTACTGGAACCCGTAGCCGAGAACTGGCAATGGCTGGACGCACTTGCCGGGCAACTGGATGATGATTTTGTCCATGAGGCGCTTGCGCAGCCTGAACCGCAAGCCCGCCCGGAACTGGACAAACTTTTCCGCTGATGCGTTACCTGCTCGATACCAATGCCGTCATCATCCTGTTGAATGACGGCCAGTCAGCGCTGGGCAAACGTGTCAGGCGACAGAAGCCCGCCGAGGTTTGCATCTCGTCCATTGTGGCGCATGAGTTGTATTACGGCGCGTTCAAAAGCCAGCGCGTGGAACGCAACCTGGCCATTGTGGATAGCCTGCAATTGCAGGTGCTTGAATTCGACAAGGAGGATGCAAGACAGGCCGGTGAAATTCGCGCCCGCCTTGCAAGGGATGGCACGCCTATCGGGCCTTATGACATGCTGATCGCCGGCCAGGCCAAATCCAGAGGGCTTACGCTGGTTACCCGAAACAAGCGCGAGTTCGAGCGCGTGACGGGCTTGAAACTGGCGGACTGGGAATCTTCAACCGATTGAGGCGCTTGCATGATGAATACTGAACAGGCTCGGCATCTGGAGCTGCTGGCTCCCGCGAAAACCGCCGAGATCGGTCGCGAGGCGATTTTGCATGGTGCCGACGCGGTGTACATCGGCGGGCCGTCGTTTGGCGCGCGCCATAACGCCAGCAATACGGTTTCAGAAATCGCCGGGCTGGTGGAATTTGCCCATCGCTACCATGCGCGGATTTTCGTCACGCTCAACACCATTTTGCACGACGCGGAACTTGAACCCGCCCGCCAGTTGATCCGCGAGTTTTACGACGCTGGCGTGGATGCGCTGATCGTGCAGGACATGGGGCTGCTTGAGCTGGACCTCCCGCCCATCGACCTGCACGCTTCGACACAATGCGATATTCGTACACCGGAGAAGGCGCGTTTTCTGGCCGATAGTGGCTTCTCGCAAATTGTGCTGGCACGCGAGCTGACCATTCCGCAGATTGCCGCGATCCGCGCTGCCGTACCGATTGACACGACGATTGAATACTTCATCCACGGTGCGCTGTGCGTGGCGTTTTCCGGGCAGTGCTACATCAGCCACGCGCACACCGGGCGCAGCGCCAACCGTGGCGACTGCTCGCAAGCTTGCCGCCTGCCGTACACGCTGCAGGACAATCAGGGTCGTGTGGTCGCCTACGACAAGCACCTGCTGTCGATGAAGGACAACAACCAGAGCGCCAATCTGGAAGCGCTGGTCGATGCGGGCGTGCGCAGTTTCAAGATCGAGGGGCGCTACAAGGACGCGGGCTATGTGAAGAACATCACCGGCCACTATCGGACATTGCTCGACGACATTCTGGAACGCAGGCCAGAGCTGACGCGCGCCGCCAGCGGCAAAACCCGTTTGCTGTTCGAGCCCGACCCCGACAAGACTTTCCATCGCGGCAGCACGGATTATTTTGCTTCTGGCCGAAAAACCGACATTGGCGCGTTTGATACGCCGTCTTTCGTTGGCTTGCCGCTGGGCACGGTCACAAAACTCGGCCCCGACTGGATCGAACTGGAAACCGATGAACCGCTTGCCAACGGCGACGGCATTACCTACATGCACAAGCGCGAAGTGGTTGGCGTGCAGATCAACGTGGCGGAACATTTAAGAGGCAACATCTGGCGCATCCAGCCCAATGAGCGCATCTCGAACCTGCCCGGCCTGCGCCCCGGCACGGCCATCAGCCGCAATCGCGACCACGCCTGGGAACTTGCCCTGACCAAGAAATCTGCCGAGCGATTGATCTTTGTCAACGCCAGTTTCAGCGAAACGCCCACCGGCTTCGCGTTGACACTCGAAGACGAGGATGGCATTCAAGCCAGCGCGGAAGCCGACTTCGACAAACAATCGGCACGCGATCCGGATCAAGCCGAGGCAGCTTTAACAGACCAGCTCAACCGCTTCGGCAACACCGGGTTTTCGCTGGCGGCTTGCACCGTGGAATGGCAGCAGCCCTGGTTCGTGCCAGCTTCGCTGCTCAACCGATTGCGCCGCGATGCCGTGGAAAAACTCTGGGTTGTGCGCACCGAAAACTATGTTCGCAAACAAAGAAAGTCCGCAGTCGAACCACCCGTTCCCTACCCGGAAGAAACCCTCAGCTACCTCGCCAACGTTTACAACCAGGCCGCCCGCGACTTCTACGCCAAGCACGGCGTCAAGGTCATTGCAGCGGCTTACGAGTCGCACGAAGAACCCGGCGAAGTCTCGCTGATGATCACCAAACACTGCCTGCGCTACTCATTCAGCCTGTGTCCCAAACAGGCCAAAGGCATCACCGGCGTGCAGGGTCAGGTACGCGCCGAACCCATGGTGCTGGTCAACGGCGACGAAAGAATCAACCTGCGCTTCGACTGCCGCGCCTGCGAAATGCACGTCATGGGCAAGATGAAGAAACACATACTCAAGACTCCGCCGCCTTCAAGCGTGCCGATTACTTTTCATAAGCAGCGACCATAAGCAACGTCTGTGCAATCCGGTTTTTTGCCAAGCCGTGTTGACTGGATTGCTTCGTCACTCAGTTTCTCGCAATGACAGGTAGTAGAGTTGATCGGCGTTTCCCGGCTACCTTGTCAGTCAATTATTTTAAGGCATGTCATAGGCATCCCTTCTTGAAAAACGCCAGTCATTCCCCACGTTGTGAGTAATGCTAAATTTTTGGGGACTCCCATGCGCTTCGACAAACTGACCACACAATTCCAGCAAGCCTTAAGCGATGCGCAAAGCCTCGCTGTCGGCGCGGATCAACAATTTATCGAGCCTTTGCATCTGATGGCGGCGCTGCTTTCGCAGGAGGGCGGCGGCGCTGCGGCGCTGTTGGGTAAATCCGGCGTGCGCGTGCCTGCGCTTAAATCCGCGCTTAACGAAGCCATCGGTCGCTTGCCAAAAGTTGAAGGCCACGGCGGCGAGGTGACGCTGTCGCGTGACCTGAACAACCTGCTTAACCTGACTGACAAGGAATCGCAAAAGCGTGGTGATGCTTACATTGCCAGCGAGTTTTTTCTACTGGCGGCGATGGAAGATAAGGGTGAACTGGGACGGCAGTTAAAACAGCATGGCGCGAATAAAGCCACTTTAGAGCAGGCCATCAACGCCGTGCGCGGCGGCGAGAGCGTGCAAAATCCGGAAGCCGAAGGCCAGCGCGAAGCGCTGAAAAAATACACGCTGGATTTAACCGAACGCGCCGCGCAAGGCAAGCTCGACCCGGTGATTGGCCGCGATGATGAAATCCGCCGGGCGATACAAGTTCTTCAACGCCGCACCAAGAACAATCCGGTGCTGATTGGCGAACCGGGTGTGGGTAAAACCGCCATCGTGGAAGGCCTGGCGCAGCGGATTGTGGATGGCGAAGTGCCGGAAACGCTCAAGGGCAAAAAGGTCTTGTCGCTGGACATGGCCGGTTTGCTGGCCGGTGCAAAATATCGCGGCGAATTTGAAGAGCGGTTGAAATCGGTGCTGAAAGAAGTCTCGCAGGACGAAGGTCGCATTATTCTGTTCATCGACGAGCTGCATACCATGGTCGGCGCGGGCAAGGCCGAAGGCGCGATGGATGCGGGCAATATGCTGAAACCCGCGTTGGCGCGTGGCGAGCTGCATTGCATAGGCGCGACCACGCTGGACGAATACCGCAAGTACATCGAAAAAGATGCCGCGCTCGAACGCCGTTTCCAGAAAGTGCTGGTTGATGAACCGAGCGTGGAAGACACCATTGCCATCCTGCGCGGCTTGCAGGAAAGGTACGAGTTGCATCACGGCGTGGATATTACCGACCCGGCCATTATCGCGGCGGCAGAGTTGTCGCATCGCTACATTACCGACCGTTTTTTGCCGGACAAGGCAATTGACCTGATCGACGAAGCGGCGGCACGCATCCGCATGGAAATCGACTCCAAGCCGGAGGTGATGGACAAGCTGCATCGCCGCCTGATCCAGCTCAAGATCGAGCAGGAGGCGGTGAAGAAGGAAAAGGACGAGGCCTCGAAAAAGCGTCTGGCATTGCTGAAAGAGGAAACCGCCAGAATCGAAAAGGAATACGCCGACCTGGAGGAAATCTGGAAGGCGGAGAAGGCTGCGGTGCAGGGCACGCAGCATTTCAAGGAACAGATCGAGCAGCTTAAAACCGAGATGGCCGCCTTGCAGCGCGAGGGCAAGCTGGAAAAAGTCGCCGAAATTCAATATGGCAAACTGCCGCAGGTGGAAGCGCAGCTCAAGCAGGCACAAGCGGCGGAAACCAGCGAACAGTCAACGACTAAAAAGCTGTTGCGCACCCAAGTGGGCGCGGAAGAAATCGCCGAAGTGGTGTCGCGTGCCACCGGTATTCCGGTGTCAAAAATGATGGAAGGTGAGCGCGAAAAATTGCTGCAAATGGAAGACAACCTGCATCGTCGCGTGGTGGGGCAGGACGAGGCCGTGCGTCTGGTGTCGGATGCCATCCGCCGTTCACGCGCTGGTCTTGGCGATCCCAACCGGCCTTACGGTTCCTTCCTGTTCCTGGGCCCTACTGGCGTGGGCAAGACCGAGCTATGCAAGGCGCTGGCCGAGTTCATGTTTGATTCTGCCGACCACATGATCCGCATCGACATGAGCGAATTCATGGAGAAGCATTCTGTGTCGCGCTTGATCGGTGCGCCGCCGGGCTACGTGGGTTACGAAGAGGGCGGTTATCTCACCGAAGTGGTGCGCCGCAAGCCTTACAGCGTCATCTTGCTGGATGAGGTGGAGAAAGCGCACCCGGATGTGTTCAACGTGCTGCTGCAAGCGCTGGACGATGGACGCATGACCGATGGGCAGGGGCGCACGGTGGACTTCAAGAACACCGTCATCGTCATGACATCGAATCTGGGTTCGCAGATGATCCAGCAAATGTCGGGTGACGATTATCAGATCGTCAAGCTGGCAGTAATGGGCGAAGTCAAAACCTACTTCCGTCCCGAGTTCATCAATCGCATCGACGAAGTGGTGGTGTTCCACAGCCTGGCCGAAGATCATATCGCCAGCATTGCCCGCATTCAGCTTAAACATCTGGAACAGCGTTTGGCGAAGATGGACATGGTGATGGAAGTCAGCGATGCCGCCGTGGCGGAAATTGCCCGCGCCGGCTTCGATCCGGTGTATGGCGCACGGCCATTAAAGCGTGCGATCCAGAGCCAGATCGAGAATCCGCTGGCGAAGGAAATTTTGACCGGAAATTTTGCCGCCAAGGACACCATTCGAGTCGATGTGCGGGGTGGGGTGATCAAGTTCGAGAAATCGTAAAGACTAAGCAATTCCATTTCCAGATTGAAAATCTCTTTGTCGGCTGCGCCTTGTCGTGCTACAGCACTGTCTGCGGCTTGTCTTCGCGACCTTTTCAATCTGGGAATGGAATAAAAACGCCCGGCAATGCCGGGCGTTTTCACACGTTTTTTAACCCACGCGGATTCAAGTTCGAAGTGCAACGGTTAACGGGATATTGGTGTAGCGCATTTCTAGCCCGAAGAATACCTCGTGTGGCGTTCTGAATCCCAGC
>JAYUCZ010000329.1:0-5873 GCA_043740065.1 Thiobacillaceae bacterium
CTGGGCGTGTGTCTCGGACACCAAAGCATCGGCCAGGCGTTTGGCGGCAAAATTGTCCATGCCAAGGAACTCATGCACGGTAAAACCTCCATGATTCAGCACCGGGACATCGGCGTGTTCGCTGGCCTGCCTAATCCCTTCCGCGCCACCCGCTACCACTCCCTGGTCATCGAGCGCGAATCGCTGCCCGACTGTCTGGAAATTACCGCCTGGACAGACGACGGCGAAATCATGGGCGTGCGGCATAAAACGCTGGCGGTAGAAGGCGTGCAGTTTCATCCCGAATCCATTCTTACCGAACACGGTCATGCCATGCTGGCAAATTTTCTGAAGGAAAAAATATAGCCGTCTTTAGCCCCTCCCCCTTGACGGGGGAGGGGTTGGAGAGAGGGTGAAAAGTCGGGGAGAGAACAGGTTTCAATATGGCAGATTTGCTGCAACACGCCCGAGATTTAAGGAAAAATCAAACCGATGTCGAGTGTTTGATATGGCGGCATTTACGCGCCAAACGTTTTGCTGAATGGAAATTTAAGCGCCAACAACCCCTCGGTTCTTACATTGTCGATTTTGTGTGTTTTGAGGCCAGGCTGGTTATTGAACTGGATGGCGGGCAACATGCCGAACAGATCGAATATGACGCGGTGCGCACTCGCTGGCTGCGGGCGCAAAGGTTTACTGTGTTGAGATTCTGGAATAATGACGTGATTGAAAATCTGGATGGGGTGATGCAAACCGTACTGGAGTCTTTACAAGCCGCACCCTCTCCCCAACCCCTCCCCCGTCAAGGGGGAGGGGCTTAAAACCGAGATTTACCTTGAATTGTGTCCTCATCACCAGCCCCTCTCCCCTCGCGGGAGAGGGTTGGGGAGAGGGGGCTAAAATAAGGCTCAGCAAATCATGAATTACAAAGACATCCTCGCCATAATCATCGGTCGCCAAGACCTATCCCGAGCAACCATGCTAACCGCCATGCGCGCACTCATGGGCGGCGAATACAGCGCCGCGCAGATCGCCGGTTTTCTGATCGCCTTGCGCATGAAGGGCGAGAGTGTGGCCGAGATAGCCGCCGCCGCCGAAGTCATGCGCGAACTTTCCACCAAGGTGCCATTGGCGGGTGTTCCGCATCTGGTGGATACCTGTGGCACCGGCGGCGACGGGGCGCACACCTTCAATATTTCCACCGCCGCTGCCTTTGTTGCGGCGGCGTGTGGCGCACATGTCGCCAAACACGGCGGACGTTCGGTGTCTTCCACCTCGGGCAGCGCCGACGTGCTGGAAGCGCTGGGAGTCAACGTCAACCTCGCGCCAGAAAAAGTCGCGCAGGCCGTGAAGGAAATCGGCGTGGGCTTCATGTTTGCGCCCAACCACCACAGCGCCATGAAGCACGCCGCGCCGGTTCGCAAAGAACTCGGCGTGCGCACACTGTTTAACATGCTGGGGCCGTTAACCAACCCCGCAGGTGCGCCCAACCAAGTGATGGGTGTGTTTGGCAAAGACCTCACCGGCAAACTCGCACAAGTATTAAAAGAACTCGGCAGCCGCCACGTTTTAGTGGTTCATGCCGAAGAAGGTCTGGACGAAATCAGCCTTGCCAGCGTCACCAACGTGGCCGAGCTAAAAGACGGCCAAGTGTTTGAATACCAACTGCAACCCGGCCAGTTTGGTTTGCCGCAAGTGGCCGCCAGCGAGCTGGTGGTCAACGGCAAGGAACAAGCCGTCGCCATGCTCAACGCCGCACTGCAAAACCGCCATACTGGTGCCGTCGCCATCGTCGCTTTGAACGCGGGCGCGGCTATTTATGTCGCTGGCAAAGCGGACAGCCTGCAAGACGGCATCGCCCGGGCGCAGGCCGCGATAGCCTCCGGCGCGGCGATGAACAAGCTGGTCGACTACATCCGGTTCAGCCAATCATGAGTGACATCCTGAATAAAATCCTCGCCACCAAACGCGAAGAAATCGCCGCCGCTCAAGCCGTTATCCCTTTGCTGGAAATCATCGCCCGCGCCAAAGACCAGCCGCCGCCACGCGATTTTATTGGTGCTGTTCGCAACAAGATCAACGCGGGTCAAGCGGCGGTGATTGCCGAAATCAAAAAAGCCAGCCCCAGCAAAGGTGTGCTGCGCGAAAATTTCAATCCCGCCGACATTGCCGCCAGCTACGAGGCGGGTGGCGCTGCGTGTTTGTCGGTGCTGACCGACAAAGATTATTTCCAGGGCAGCGCCGACTACCTCAAACAAGCCCGCGCCGCCTGTAGCCTGCCCGTATTGCGCAAAGATTTCATGATAGCCGCGTATCAAGTGTACGAAGCGCGGGCGATGGGCGCGGACTGCATTTTGTTGATTGTGGGCGCGTTTGAGCTTTTGCCTTCTCCGCGGTCCGCTT
This sequence comes from Thiobacillaceae bacterium, assembly GCA_043740065.1. Lineage (GTDB taxonomy): Bacteria > Pseudomonadota > Gammaproteobacteria > Burkholderiales > Thiobacillaceae > UBA6918. The sequence goes on from JAYUCZ010000329.1 coordinate 2,383, forward strand.
CACCCTCTCCCCAACCCCTCCCCCCTCAAGGGGGAGGGGCTTTAAAAACCGGCTCATCTGGCGCAATACCGATTGCGCCCTACGGTGTAGCCCCCTCTCCCTTGAGGGGAGAGGGTTGGGGAGAGGGTGAAACGTTCGACAACCCGAAAATGCAAGCCCTTGAAGCCCTCGCCAACGATCTTGGCATGGCCGTCCTGGTCGAATCCCACAACGCCGAAGAACTGCAAGCCGCCTTGCAACTAAAAACGCCCCTGCAAGGCATCAACAACCGCAACCTGCGCACCTTCGATGTCAGCTTGCAAACCACGCTCGATTTGCTGCCCAAAATTGGTGCGAACCGGATTGTGGTGACTGAATCCGGCATCTTCAATCCGGCGGATGTGGCTCTCATGCGTACCCATCACGTTCACGCCTTTCTGGTTGGCGAAGCTTTCATGCGGGCAAGCAACCCGGGCGCGGAGTTAAAGCGGCTGTTCCAGGGTTAACCCCCCCTGTGGGAGCGCCGCCCCGGCGCGATTTGCTGGCGTTTCGCGCCGGGGGCGGCGCTCCCACAGGGTGACACATGCCAAGCCGCCCGTAGTTTGTATTGCCGCCAGTTAAGTGCAATACTTGTATCTCACGCAACGATTGCGGAGGTAATCATGAGTATTTCTATCCGGCTCCCTGAAGACATCGAATCCCGCCTGGACGCGCTGGCCAAACAAACCGGGCGCACCAAAACCTGGTACATCCGCGAAGCCATCCTCGAACACATCGACGACCTCGAAGATTTATATTTGGCCGAACAAGCTTACCAGCGCATTTTAAATGGCGAGGAACGCACCCATTCCCTGGAAGAAGTGGAGCGCAAGCTTGGCCTGGCAGATTAAGCTGACGGAAACAGCAGAAAAACAGCTTGCCAAGCTGGACAGGCCAGTTGCCAAACGCATCAGAAATTTTCTGCGCGAACGGCTGACATTGCAAGACGACCCCCGCAGCCTCGGCGAAGCCCTCAAAGGCTCGCGGTTGGGAGAGTTCTGGAAATACCGCGTGGGCGACTACCGCATCGTTGCCCGCATCGAAGATGGGCAACTGCTTATTCTGGTCGTGCGCATCGGCAACCGGCGCGAAGTTTGCCGCCCGTAAATTAACCGCCAGCGCGGCTCACAAAAAATTCAAGCGGCCAGCAAATCATGCAGCCGGGAGGCGACGGGTTCCTGGAGTTCGACGGCCTCGAACAGACTGGCGGGGTAAAGATAGTTTTCGCCAGAATCATCAATCACACCCACCATGCCTTTTTTATCGGCGGGAGCAACCACCTCATACAAGCGCCCCAAGGTCAGATCGTCCGTCGAGAAACTGCCGAAACCTTGACGGGAAACACAAACCACAAATTTCATAGCCACTCCTTTATTTTGAGCTTTACCCGACCGATACCGCACGCCTCATTACCGCGACTTTTTATTGCCGCAGGTTTTTGCTGTCGCGGGTTTTTACTGGGCAAAATCAGCCGGATTACGTATATTAATTGTCAATAGATACGTATGGTATGGAGCACAGCATGTCCAGCAACAAACTCACACTCAGCATTGATGCTGCCACGGTAGACAAAGCCAAGCGCTACGTCGCGGCGCACGGAACCAGTTTATCGCGCCTGTTAACCCAATACCTGGACAGCCTGCCGGACGACACACGGCAACCGCTCCCGCCCATGGTAAGCCGTCTATCCGGGGTGCTGCCGCCAAGCGCGGCCATCGAAGAATACGCTGCCCACCTGCACCGAAAATACGGCCAGTGAAGCTTTTTATTGACACCAATGTCGTACTCGACGTACTGGCACAACGCCAACCCTGGTTCAGCGATTCGGCGCATGTGCTGGCGCTTGTCGAACAGGGCGATGCCGCCGGGCATATTGCCGCACACACCCTCACCACGCTGCATTATTTGTTGGCCAAGCACCTCGGCCAACAAAAAACCGCTGTGGTTTTGATAGAACTCACCGCCTTGCTTCGCGTTGAGCCGGTCGATCATCAGCCGGGTTGGGCAGAGCGTAGCGAAGCCCAACAGCGGCAATGCCCACGATGCCCAGACGTGTTGGGCTTCCTGCGTCAGCCCAACCTTGCGCTATTTGAACAAAGCACGCAGGGTTTACGTCGGTCTGCCCAACCGCGAGATGGACTTCTCGTAGGCCTGCACGAAACTCTGCTCAGCGAGCCCCGTGTCCCCCAGCTCGTAGAAGGCCAGCATCGACATGATGTAGTCCTGCTTGCCGAAATCGACGAAGGAAATGGGTGGCATGTCGGCCTGCACCAGCGGGACATTGCACATGGCGCGTGAGGTGCGCTTGTTGCCGTCCTTGAAGGGTTGCAGGTAGGCAATCCGGGTCAGCAGGTAGAACGCGGCCTGTACCGGGTTGTCGATGGTCTGCGCTGTCGCCAGAACCTTCTCCAGCATCGCCTTGATGTAGCCCGTGCCCGGACGGAACGGCGGGAGATAAGTGCTGAAGCGAATATCGACATCCGCGTATTCCCGCGCCACGCCGCAATCCTCTTTCGGGAGAAAGTGGGCTGCATCCTTCAGCTCGGGCAGCCCGTGATCGCTGGTCAACAGGTCATGCACCCTGTAAATCGAATCCAGGCTCATGTGGCCGTGCAGGTACTCGAAGGCTTCCTTGTGATTCAGCACAAGGAAGGCATCTTCAAGAGGCTTTCCGGCGGACTTCTCACCGTATTCGATTAACGCCTGGGTATCCAGTAGGGAATAGGTGCCGCCTTCCAATACCGAGGACGCACAGGAGAAGTCCACCAGGAATTTACCCAGCTCGCGCCGGGTCAGGGTGTAGCCCGATGCCCTGTCGAACCGGTGCGCGGATTCCAGGCTCAGGCCGGGTTCGGCATCCAGCAGCGCCTCCCGGTATCGCGCCACCGCACGATCGGTGTGCGGCCTGGCGAAATAGGCGCGGATCGCCGCCAGCGGATCGGCGCTGTGATAGCGCGTCGCCGGGCCTTTGCCGACGACGGTGATGATGCCGGATGCCAAGACATCCTTCAGTCGGCGATTCAGGGTGGTGCGGCTAATATTAAGGTGGCGTTCGATCTCGCTGGCGGATACCCCTAGTGGGAAGCCGGCCACGAAATCAAGCAAGTTGCGCATGGTTATATTATCCGAATGATTTATAAAGAATTATTCCATATCTAACCATGTTTGGCGAGATTCCTGGTTATTTCGTCATCAGATGGTGAAGCAAGCGCCTATAGAGATTGCCGGGTGATGTTTGAACTCGCAAAGTGTTTTCCGCATTGTTCGGCGTTGAGCGGTTAACGTGAAACAACGCGTAGCGTTGCCAAAATCCCCCTCTCCCCCTGGGAGAGGGAGTTTCTAATAATGATCCGAGATTGTCCATTAGCCGATTTACCTTGCTTTTAGCCCCTCTCCCTTGAGGGGAGAGGGGTTGGGGAGAGGGTGAAATGCTGGAATCACCACGTAATGCCTTCACCCTCTCCCCAGCCCTC
>JAYUCZ010000330.1:0-5872 GCA_043740065.1 Thiobacillaceae bacterium
TCAAATTCAGGCCATTTGCGGTGAGATACGGCTCGACCCCGAGCAGACGCATGGTGACAGACAGCACCAGCACGATCGCCATGTTGGTGGCGAGAAATAGAAAAATGCGTTTCATCACGTTCTCCTCAAATGCAGAGCCATAAACAGCGTGCAGGGTACAGGCACTTCACCAACAATAAAACTCGATTTTTCTACTACAATTGTTCGTATTAATCGAACTTGTTTGCCGCCCATGCTGAACTACAAACACCTGTACTACTTTCGCACGGTCGCCAAGGTCGGCGCGATCAACCGCGCCGCCGAAAAACTGCACCTTACGCCACAAACGCTGTCGGGACAGATCAGCCTGTTGGAAGAACGCCTGGGCGTTGCGCTATTCCGGCGCAGCGGGCGGCGGCTGGAACTGACCGATGCGGGACGCACGGCACTGGGTTATGCCGATGAAATTTTCCAGGTCGGTGCCGAGCTGGAAGATATGCTGCAAAACCGCATGGCCGTCCGCGCCCACCCGTTTCGCGTTGGTATTGCCGATGTGGTGCCAAAAACCATCGCCTACCAGTTACTGGCACCGGCCTTGATGCTGGCCGAACCGGTCAAGCTGGTCTGTAAGGAAGACCGGCTGGAACAACTGGCAGCAGAGCTTTCCATTCACAAGCTGGACATGGTGCTGGCCGACCGGCCATTGCCTTCCAACATGGACATCAAGGGTTACAGCCACCCGCTGGGCGAATGCGGCATCGCCTTTCTGGCCGCGCCCGCTGTCGCCGAACGTCTTGAGGGCGATTTTCCCGGCAAGCTGCACGCCGCACCCTTGTTGATTCCCGGTGAAGACAGCGCGTTGCGTGCCGTGCTGTTGCGCTGGCTGGAACGCAAAGGCATTCAGCCCGCCATTGTTGGCGAATTTGACGACAGCGCCCTGATGAGCGCATTCGGTCAGGCCGGTGCGGGGGTTTTCCCGGTGCCCTTAACCACCGCAGGCGAAGTGATGCGCCAAACCGGCGCAGTGGAAGTCGGCCAAACCCTGGAAATCCGTGAACGCTTTTTCGCCATTTCGGTCGAGCGCAGGCTAAGCCACCCGGCGGTGGTCGCCGTCAGCGAAGCGGCGCGGCGCAGTCTGGGCAACATATAAGCCGTTTATTTCCCGTCTATCCCTAGCTTTTTCAGCTTGCGCCACAGCGATACGCGGTCGATACCGAGGATGCGCGCCGCTTCGCTGCGGTTGCCGTCGGCCAGTTTCAGCACATGCAAGATATGTTCGGTTTCTTGCGCTTCCAGCGTGGTGGGGGCAGCCGCCATTTGCGGCTTGAACACGCGCACGGTCAATGCGCCCAAATGTTGCGGCAGGTGTTCGACCCCCAAACTGTCATCCTGCGCGAGCGCCACGCCACGCTCGATGAAATTGGACAGTTCGCGCACGTTGCCGGGGTAATCGTATTCGACCAGGCGCTGCATTGCCTCCGGCGTGATTTCATGCACGTCTCTATCCATCAGCGCGGCATATTTGCGCAGCAGATAATAGGCCAGCAACGGAATATCGTCGCGCCGTTCGCGTAGCGGTGGCAGGGTGAACGTGACCACGTTGAGGCGGAAATACAGGTCGGCGCGCATCTGGCCATCATCGACGGCGGCTTTGAGGTCGCGGTTGCTGGCGGCGATGACGCGCACATCGACCTTGACCGGCTCGACCGCGCCGACGCGCAGCACTTCGCGTTCCTGCAATACGCGCAGCAGTTTTACCTGCATCAAGAGCGGCAGTTCGGCCACTTCGTCGAGGAACAGCGTGCCGCCGTCGGCGGCCTCAATCAGGCCGATTTTTCGCGTTTGTGCGCCGGTGAACGCGCCCTTCTCGTAGCCAAATAACTCGCTGGCGGCGAGGTCTTCGCTCATCGCACCGCAGTTAAAGGCGATGAACGGCGCTTGTACGCGACGACTGCTTTTCTGGATGAAACGCGCCAGCAATTCCTTGCCGGTACCGGACTCGCCGTGGACGACCACGCTGCAATCGGTGCTGGCGATCTGCCGCGCGGTCTCCAGCAAACGCTGCATGCCGAGGTCTTGGGTGATGATGGTGGTCTGGCCGGACAAGTGTTCGATGCGCTGTTTGAGTTCGCTGTTTTCGCGTTTAACGCGGCGCATTTCCAGCGCGCCGCGCACCACCTCGCGCGCCTCGGCCAGGCGGAACGGCTTGGCGATGTAGTGGTAAGCGCCGGCTTTCATCGCATCCACCGCCGAATCGAGCGTGGCGTGGCCGGTAATCATGATGACCGGCACGTCCGGCGTGGTGGCGCGAATCTGGCGCAGCACGTCCATGCCGTCGATGCCGGGCATTTTCAGGTCGCTCAGCACCAGATCGAAGGCCGTCGTCTGCATCGCGGCCAGGCCCGCCTCGCCACTTTTGCAGGCGGTGACGGTGTAGCCTTCGCGCTCGAATACATGGGTCAGGTTCGACAAGGCAATCGCCTCATCGTCGATCAGCAAAATGTGCGGGGTGTTCATGTCGTCTCCGTCTGGGTCAACGGCAGCCAGACGACGAAACACGCGCCGCCTCCGCTGCGGTTTTCCACCGCGATGCAGCCGTGGTGTTCGCTGACAATTTCTTCCACCAGATACAGCCCCAGGCCGGTGCCATCGCCCGCCGAATGCGTGGTGAAAAACGGGTCGAAAATACGCGCCAGATTTTCCGGCGCAATGCCTGGGCCATTATCTGTAATCAGTATCTGCAAAATGCTGGCCGCGCTGGCCAGCGCATCGGTTTCGCCGACCAGATGCTCGCTGCGCCCGGCCTGCGAAGCCGTCCAGTTGGTTTGCGTCGCGCTGATGTCGATATGCGTGGCACCGGCATCGGCAGCATTTTTGATGAGGTTGATGAATACCTGATGCAGGCGCTCGCGATCCGCCTGCACGGCGCAGTCCGGCGTAGCGCCCACGCACACCTGCACGCTCGCCGGTAATTGCCGTCCCACCAGCGCCAGTGAGGCCTGAATCAGCTCGTCCACGGCGTGCTGCTGAAGATGGAGCTTCGGCTGACGCACGCTGTCGAGCAGCCTGCGCACGATGCGCCGGGCGCGCTCGGTCTCGCCATCAATTTGCGCCAGCCACTGGCGTTTCATGTTGCCATCGTCGCTGGCGCATTCCGTGCAATTCTCCGTCAGCAACTGTGCGGAAGTCGAAATATTCGACAGCGGGTTGTTCAGTTCATGCGCCACGCCCGACACCAGCACCCCCAGCGCGGCGGCTTTTTCGTGGTGACGCAACTGGCTTTGCTGAACCCGCAGACGCTCCAGCATAGTATTGATGGCCTGCGCAAAAGACTGAATTTCCTGATCCCGCGATGGTGGCATCAATTGCCGCAAACGGCCTTCGGCCAGCATGTTCAACTGCGTCTCCATTGCGCGCAAGGGACGCACCACCTGACGCACCAGAAACAGCGCACCGGCCAAGCCCAGCAGCAACACCACCACAAACGCGCCCAGCAAGGTGTGGCTGCTGGTGCGTACCGCATCGGCCAGCACCGCACGTTCGCGGCGGCTGAATGTTTCGGCCAGCGCCGACAACGCTTGGCCGCTCGCCCGAATCGCCTGCTGCGCCGCCGAACGCGCATGTACAGCCAGCAGGGGATAAGTCTCCAGTTGCGCGCGGTAATGCGGCAGCCTGGTGCGCAGTTGCTCCAATTCATTTGCGCTGGCAATTTCTGCAAACGCCCGTTTCCCCTCCTCAAGCGCGGATTGAGCTGCGTCGATTTGCGTCAGCAACTGATCGAGGCTTTCAATCTCGCGGTACAAGAACAGGTTTTTTTCCTCGCGGCGCATTTCTTGGGTCGCTTCACGAAATGCATTCACCGCATCGCCCGCCTCGATCTGCGTGCGCAGGTAATACAAATCGGCAAACATCACGGCGGCGAACACCAGCAGCACGGCCTTGGAAAAGCCATAAGTAGTGAGAATTTTTCCGCGAAGGCTGGACATCCAGGAGACCGCAAGTGGGAATAAACAACGAACCGTGCAACAGTGTTGCATAATAACAACATCAAGGTTTGTTTTGTGCAACACTTTCACCATACCAGTTGCAACAAGCAACACTCAGGCGATATATGTTTTGTCTAACTATTTGTTTCAAAATGGAAAACAATATCTGGCACGCAGAATGCTTTGTAACAAGCATCACCGATTAAATATGGAGTTGACCATGACCAAGCTGACCACAGAAATCAAACGCATGTTGAACGCGATGGCCGCCGCCGATGCGGGCGAGTTTCTCACCCTGAGCCAGAAGGCGCGTTATCTCGACCCGGCTACCGACACCCCTGTCGCCCCGCTCGCCGCCGACTCTACGCAAACGGCCAGTCCGCGCCAGCAGGTTGCGCTGTATATGGGTAGCGAATTGTCCGCCGAGGTCATGCAGTATGTGGCGCAAACTTGCGCCCGTCTAAAGCACGGCCTGACGGTACTGAGCTTCCAGCCCGAGGCCTCCGCCCGCGCCTTGCTCGCACCGTATGCGGACACGCTCGCCACTGACGATATCGAGTTGCGCCTGGAAACTCTCTCCGGCGATGTCATGGGCGAACTGGCACGCTATCTGCGCCGTCATCCCGAAGTCGCCTTTCTCGCCTGCAACGAAACCGGCTATCTGGGACGCGGCCTGTTAAACGGCACGCAGCGTCAGGATGGTTTGCCAGTGCCGGTGGTGCTGGTCGCCGCGCGCGCGGGCAAAGCAGAAATCATCGGACATACCCTGCCCGCCGAATCGGTGTCGCGGGCGGCCTGACCGCTGTCCACGCAAGCTGCCTGCCACATCGGCTATCCAATAAGCCGGTGTGGTTGTTTTGCTTGCGCATTGACCGATAATCCTAAAATCCGCTTAACGCATTCACACGACATATTTCCATGCTGAACCGTTTTTTCCCCTTCCTGCGCTGGTTTCCCATGCGGCGCGACACGCTGCGTGCCGACCTCATCGCCGGCATCACCGTGGCCATGATCCTGATCCCGCAAAGCATGGCTTACGCCGCGCTGGCCGGGTTGCCGGTGGTATATGGGCTGTATGCGTCGTTCTTGCCGGTGATGGTGGCCTCGATGTGGGGCGCATCGCGCTTTTTGCATACCGGGCCGGTGGCGCTGCTGTCCTTGATGTCGGCGGCGGCGATTGAACCGCTGGCGAGCCGTGGCAGCGATGAATTCATCCAGTTGTCGATGTTGCTGGCGCTGATGGTGGGCGTGTTGCGGTTATTGCTCGGCCTGTTCCGCATGGGGGTGCTGATTAACCTGGCTTCACATCCGGTGATTGTCGGCTTCACCAACGCAGCGGCGCTGATTATCGGCTTGTCGTTGTTAAACAGCTTCATCAACGTGCCGATGCCGCGCTCCGATACTTTTCTGTTTGATCTGTGGCAGGTGGTACATCAGTTGCCGCTGGCGCACTGGCCGACGATCGCCTTTGGCTTCGGCACGCTAATCCTGCTGTCGTTGATGAAGCGCTTTTTTCCCAGGATACCGGGCGTATTGCTCGTGGTTATCCTGGGTACGATCGCGAGCGCTGCCGTCGGTTTCGAGAAAACTGCCGTGGCGACACCAGAACAAATCGAGTCACCCGAAGCGCGCAGTGCTTTTGAAAAATATGCTGTGACCGAAGCCACCTTGAAGCGAGTCAAACAAGCGCAAAACGAAAACAATCACAAACTCAAGACCGCAAGCAAAATCGATCTGCACGATTACAGCCTTGAAGCCGAAGCACTGCGCCTTGCGGGCGAAGAAAAAAGCCTCAAGCAAAGCCTGTATGGACAGCGTGTGGCGGTATATCGCTTTGCACTGACATCAGTACAACTTGGCGATGGCCGCACGGCCTACCGCGCAGCAACCGATAACAGTCCTTTGAG
>JAYUCZ010000331.1:0-13448 GCA_043740065.1 Thiobacillaceae bacterium
CGTGACCGAGGCCGCCGATGTGACGTTACGCGTATTCGAGACGTTGGCCCCGCAAATCGCCGCGTCGCCACAACTCGAATTTGTCTATCGCCAGATCGAAATTCCGGTCGCCCGCATCCTGTTCCGGATGGAGCGCACCGGCGTATTGATCGACCGCCAGGCATTAATCACTCAAAGCGGCGAACTGGGTAAAAAAATGCTCGAACTGGAACAACGCGCCTTTCAAGAAGCGGGACAACCCTTCAATTTGGGCTCACCCAAACAGATCGGCGAAATTCTGTTCCAGCAAAAAGGCCTGCCGGTATTGCGCAAAACGCCGACCGGTGCGCCGTCTACCGACGAAGAAACACTGGCGCAGCTCGCGCTCGATCACCCCATCGCGCGCGCGATTCTCGACTACCGCGGCATGGCTAAACTCAAATCGACATACACCGACAAGTTGCCGCAGATGATCGATCCACGTACGGGTCGCGTGCATACCAGTTACGCGCAAACCACCGCGGTGACGGGCCGCCTGTCGTGCAGCGACCCCAATCTGCAGAATATTCCGGCGCGCACACTCGAAGGCCGCCGCATCCGCGAAGCCTTCATCGCGCCGCCTGGCTCGCTCATTGTGTCGGCGGATTATTCGCAGATTGAACTGCGCATCATGGCGCATTTGTCCAGCGATGCAGGCTTGCTCACCGCTTTCGCCGAAGACCGCGACATCCACACCGCCACGGCGGCAGAAGTGTTTGGCGCAACGCTGGAAGAAGTCAGCAGCGACCAGCGGCGCATGGCCAAAGTCATCAACTTTGGATTGATTTATGGCATGTCCGCGTTTGGTCTGGCTTCGCAACTGGGTATCGAGCGCAGCGCCGCGCAAGCCTACATCGACCGCTACTTTGCCCGCTACCCCGGTGTGGCCGACTACATGCAGCGCACCCGCGAACAGGCGCGTTCGCAAGGCTATGTCGAAACCGTGTTCGGACGACGTTTGTATCTGCCAGAAATCACCAGCAAAAACCCCGCCCGCCGCCAGGGCGCAGAACGCGCCGCCATCAACGCGCCCATGCAAGGCACGGCGGCGGATTTAATCAAGCTGTCGATGATCGCCGTGCAAGGCTGGTTGGAGACAGAAAACCTGCAAAGCAAACTCATCATGCAAGTCCACGACGAACTGGTGCTGGAAGTGCCGCAAGCCGAACTGGAGCTTGTCAAAACCCGCCTGCCGCAACTGATGGCCGAGGTAGCGCAATTGCAAGTGCCTTTGAAAGCCGAAGTCGGCAGCGGGGCAAACTGGGAAGCGGCGCACTAATCGCCAACTGCTTTTATGGCATAAAAAAACGGGAGCCGAAGCTCCCGTTTTTAGTTTGATGCGTTGCGTAATTACTGCTGCGGAACCAGTTCCACGCGGCGGTTCTTGAAGCGGCCTTCTTCCGTGGCGTTATCTGCCACCGGGCTGGCTTCGCCGTAACCCTTGGCGGTCAGACGCTCGGCGGCAACACCGGCTTTGACGAGGTTGGCACGTACGGCCTCGGCGCGACGTTGCGACAACTTGAGGTTGTATGCGTCATCGCTCATCGAATCGGTGTGACCTGCTACTTCAACCTTGACGTCGCCCCACTCCTTGAGGGTGACAGCAGCATTGTTGAGGATAGCCAGCGCTTCCGGACGCAGCGTGGCTTTGTCGTTGTCAAAGTTCACGCCGTCCAGGGTCAGTTTTTTGGGCGCTGGAGCAGGTTCGGGAGCGGGGGGTGGCGGGCAGCCGTCGGCGGTCTGGGCAAATACCGTGGGGCAGGCATCCTTGCTATCGACTACGCCATCGCCGTCGGCATCAATCGGGCAACCATCGGCTGTGACTTTTTCACCCTTGGGGGTGTTGGGGCACTTGTCCTTATAGTCGGGCACGCCGTCGCCGTCGCCGCCGTCCAGCGGGCAGCCCTGGCCATCGACTTTTACGCCAGCCGGGGTGGCGGCGCACATGTCGAGGCCGTCGAACACGCCGTCGCCGTCGCTATCAATCGGGCAGCCCTTGACATCAACCCTGATGCCTTTGGGAGTGTTGGGACACTGGTCACGGCGGTCAATCACGCCGTCACTGTCGGAATCCAGTGGTGCGCCGATGCCCCAGGAATAACCCAGCAGTGCCTGGATGTTGGTCAGGCTGGAGTTGGGCAGCGTGTTATTGCCGAAGGATTGGTCGGTGCGAACTTCCCAACGGAAGGCATCGTTCAGGCCGATTTCCCAAGCCTGGCCAATGCCCACGGACAGCAGGGGACGGGTGAAATCGGGACCGTTGTCGGTATTGACGTTAATAGCACCCAAGCCGCCGGACATGAACCAGTTGTGTCTGGATTGTTGGGAAAACAGCCATTCCATGCCGCCGCGCAGGGTGGTGACGACACTATCGCCCACGCCGGGACGGTTGCCGTCCACATTGGCGTAAGTCAGGTCGCTAAAGAAATTGGTGGACGTACCCAAGCGTTGAGCAAAACGCACGCCCAAGGTGGGGTTAAGGTGGTCGTCCTTCCCGCCAGCCAGGTCGCCGTCAACCCAGGTGCCGCCCAGCAACAGGCCGAGTTCTTTCTCGGACATGGTGGCGGCTTGCGCTATGCCAGCCAGCAAGGTGGCGAGACTCAGGGCAATTATTTGTTTTTTCATCGCAGTTCTCCGGCGGTTTGGCTTGGATGTTTGAAAGCCAACCAATAATTTGTATCTGACGTGCGTAATTTTAAGCCAATACCGGAGACCGGCCTAACTGGAATGTGGTAGGTTGTTGTAAACATTACAATTTTGTGTAAATAAACAACAACCATCCCGAGGTTTGTTTCTCCGAGGTTTATTTCTCGGCGGCTTATTTCTTCAGGCTGTCGCGGATTTCACGCAGCAATATCACGTCTTCTGCGGAGCCGGTTGGTGCTGAGGGGGGGATTTCTTTTTTCATGCGGTTGATTTGCCTGACCATCATAAAAATGATGAACGCAAGAATCATGAAGTTCACCAGTACGGTGATGAACTGGCCGTAGGCAAACACAGGGATGCCTGCTTTTTTGAGGTCGGCCAGGTTCATGGCGACATCTGGCGGAATGTCTTTGAGCGCAACAAACATGCCGCTGAAGTCCAGACCACCAAAGATTGCACCAACGATGGGCATGACCAGATCGCCCACGATGGACTCGACGATTTTTCCAAACGCCGCGCCAATAATCACGCCAACGGCTAAATCCATCGCATTGCCTTTGACCGCGAATTCCCTGAACTCGGACATCACGCTCATATTTAACGCTCCTCAATAGTTTTGTTGATGTTGATTAAGGGTCGCTAGCGCGACCTCCATCTGAATCGTACCAGAGGCATCGCTCCTGTAATCCTGGGGCGGGGCGGCGAAATGTAAAAAATTCAATAACTTCGGGTGATATTTTTCAGTTCAAAGAGGCTGGTTTGTAGGTTGCTTAATAAATAAGCGTCATGCTGTTTCACGGGCCAGTGCATCGGAGTAAAATCCCCGGCTCTTATGCGCATCGGCTCCCACGTCCTCAAAAATAATCTGATTGTCGCCCCCATGGCCGGGGTGACGGACAGACCGTTCCGTCAGTTGTGCAAAACGCTGGGCGCGGGCATGGCGGTGTCGGAAATGGTGACATCCAATTCGCTGCTGTATGGCAGCAACAAGACCCAGCGCCGCGCCAATCACGACGGTGAGGTTGATCCGATCAGTGTGCAGATTGCCGGTGCAGATCCGGCCATGCTGGCGGAAGCCGCGCGTTACAACGCCGAACGCGGCGCACAAATTATTGACATCAACATGGGCTGCCCAGCGAAAAAAATCTGCAATGTGATGGCGGGTTCGGCGCTGTTGCAAAATGAGTTACTGGTGGATCAAATTTTGAATGCGGTGGTGCAGGCGGTGCCGGATGTGAGCGTCACGCTCAAGATACGCACGGGCTGGGATCGCGAACACAAGAACGCGCTGAATATCCTGAAAATCGCCCAAAATGCCGGCATTCAGGCGCTGGCGATTCATGGCCGCACCCGCGCCTGCGCCTATACCGGCAACGCGGAGTACGACACGATTAAAGCCGTTAAGGCTGCGGCCAGCATTCCAGTGATTGCCAATGGCGATATCACCACGCCGGAAAAAGCCAAATTCGTGCTCGAATACACGGGCGCGGATGCGGTGATGATCGGTCGCGCCGCACAAGGCCGACCATGGATTTTTCGTGAAATTGAACATTATTTGAAAACCGGACGGCATTTGCCGCCGCCGCAGGTGAGCGAGATTCATCGTGTGATGAAAGGCCATCTCGAAGACCTGTACGGGTTTTACGGCGAGCTACCCGGCCTGCGCGTGGCTCGCAAACATATTTCCTGGTACACCAGGGGGCTGGTTAACGCCAGCAGCTTCAGACATCGAATGAACCAGCTGGAAAGCGTGCAGGAACAACTCGGCGCGGTGGACGAGTTTTTCGCGCAGGCGGCACGCGCCAGCAATTATCTGCAATATGAAAATGAGCCGGTAGAACTGGCCGCTTGAAAAAGTCCAAAGGGTTTGAAGAAAACCAAAGGGCTGAAGAAATCCAAAGGGGTAGCGTGGTGATAGAAGAAAATGAACTTGCCGCCTGCGTGCGCAAGTCGCTTAACCGTTATTTCAAGGATCTGGATGGTGAGGAGCCGTCCTGCATCTACGAAATGGCGATTCAGGCATTGGAAAAGCCGTTGCTGGCTTACGTTATGGACAAGGCTGAGGGCAACCAGACCCGGGCTTCGGACATGCTCGGCGTGAACCGCAACACCTTGCGCAAGAAGCTCAAGCAGCATGGGCTATCAGACTAATCTTTAATTTATTGGCATCATGAAAATCGAACGCGCACTCATCAGCGTGTCGGACAAGTCCGGCATTCTGGAATTCGCCCGCGAACTGGCCGCGCTCGGCGTGGACATTATTTCTACCGGCGGCACGGCCAAACTGCTGGCCGACAATGGCCTCAAGGTCACGGAAATTTCCGATCACACCGGCTTTCCGGAAATGCTCGATGGCCGGGTTAAAACCCTGCATCCAAAAGTGCATGGCGGCATACTCGGGCGGCGCGATTTGCCCGAGCATGTGGCGACCATGAAACAACACGGCATCAGCAATATTGATCTGGTGGTGGTGAATCTTTACCCGTTCCGCGAAACGGTCGCCAAGCCCGGTTGCACGCTGATCGACGCGATTGAAAATATCGACATCGGCGGCCCGGCCATGGTGCGTTCCTCGGCCAAGAATCACGCGCATGTCGCCATCGTGACCGACCCGGCGGATTACGCCGTGATCCTGACCGAAATGAAAGCGGGCGATGTGACCGACGCCACGCGCTTCTCGCTGGCGGTAAAAGCCTTTGAACACACTGCCGCGTATGACGGCGCGATTGCCAATTACCTTGGAATGATCGTCGAGAACGGCAAGCCCGAAGGTTTCCCGCGCACCATCAACCTGCAATTCCACAAAGCCCAGGCCATGCGTTACGGCGAGAATCCGCACCAGAATGCGGCGTTTTATGTCGAAGCCAACGCGAAAGAAGCCTCGATCGCCACCGCTCGCCAACTCCAGGGAAAAGAGCTGTCGTACAACAACATCGGCGATGCCGATGCGGCGCTGGAATGCATCAAGCAATTTGATGCCGCGCCCGCCTGTGTCATCGTCAAACACGCCAACCCCTGCGGCGTGGCGTATGGCACAAGCTTGCTGGAAGCCTATGACAAGGCATACAAGACCGATCCGGAATCGGCCTTCGGCGGCATCATCGCCTTCAACGGCGAACTCGATGCAGAAACCGCAAAAGCCATCGTTGAACGTCAATTTGTCGAAGTCATCATCGCGCCGAAAGTTTCCGCCGCGGCGGTAGAAATCTGCGCCGCCAAGAAAAACGTGCGCGTGCTGGAATGCGGGCAATGGCCGCTTACACCCGGCACACGCCTTGACTACAAACGCGTCACCGGCGGCCTGCTGGTGCAAGAAGCCGATCTCGCGTTGCATAACGAAATCAGGGTCGTCAGCAAACGTGTGCCGACCGAAGCCGAAATGCGCGACCTGCTGTTCGCCTGGCGCGTTGCCAAGTATGTCAAATCCAACGCCATTGTCTATGCCAAAGACAACATGACTATCGGCGTGGGTGCAGGCCAGATGAGCCGCATCAACTCTGCCCGCATTGCCGCCATCAAGGCCGAACATGCTGGTCTGGCGGTGCCCGGTTCGGTGATGGCTTCGGACGCTTTTTTCCCGTTCCGCGACGGTATCGACAGCGCCGCGCAGGCTGGCATCGTGGCCGTCATTCAGCCCGGCGGTTCAATGCGCGACGACGAAGTGATCGCCGCCGCCGACGAACACGGTATGGCGATGGTGTTGACCGGGATGCGGCATTTTAGACATTGATTTTTTTAGAGGCTAGGATTCAGGGGCTAGGATTCAGGATTCAGGGAATGTGCGCTACGCGCTTTTTAATCACGCGGCGTAGCCGCACAAACCCTAGCCCCTAGCCCCTAGCCCCTAGCCCCTAGCCCCTAGCCCCAAACTCCTGCTACTGAACTCTTATGAAAATCCTCGTCATTGGCTCCGGTGGTCGCGAACACGCGCTGGCCTGGCGGCTCGCACAATCTCCACGCATCCAGAAAGTATTTGTTGCGCCGGGCAACGGCGGGACAGCGACTGAAGAAGGTCTGATAAATGTGCCGCTGACTGCCGTTGCCGATCTAGTGGCTTTCGCCCAGCGTGAAGACGTTGCGCTGACGGTGGTCGGCCCCGAAGCGCCGCTGGCCGAGGGCGTGGTGGATGCCTTCCGCGTTGCCGGGCTGAAAATTTTTGGACCCACCAAAGCCGCCGCACAGCTTGAGTCGTCCAAGGATTTCGCCAAGGCTTTCATGTTGCGCCACGGCATTCCTACCGCCAAATACCAGACCTTTACCGCTGCCGCCGCCGCCCACGCTTATGTGGATGCCGAAGGTGCGCCGATTGTGGTCAAGGCCGACGGGCTGGCGGCGGGCAAGGGCGTGGTGGTGGCGACAACCACAACCGAAGCGCACGCCGCCATCGACGACATGCTGTTCGGCAACAAGCTGGGTAGCGCGGGTGCGCGGGTGGTCATCGAAGAATGTTTATTTGGCGAAGAAGCCAGTTTCATCGTCATGGTCGATGGCGAACACGTGCTGGCGCTGGCTTCCAGCCAGGATCACAAACGCCTGCTGGACGGCGATGCTGGCCCCAACACCGGCGGCATGGGCGCGTACTCGCCCGCGCCCGCGGTTACGCCGGAAATCCACGCCAAAATCATGCGTCAGGTGATTGGGCCCGTGGTGACGGGCATGGCGAAAGAAGGCACGCCTTACACCGGGTTTTTGTATGCCGGTGTGATGATCGGCGCATCTGGCGAAATCAAAACCCTGGAATTCAACTGTCGCATGGGCGACCCCGAAACCCAGCCCATCATGATGCGTCTGAAGTCGGACATGACCGTGCTGGTCGAACATGCCATCAATGGCAAACTCGATCAGGTGGAGGCCGAGTGGGACAGACGCACCGCGCTGGCGGTGGTGCTGGCTGCGGCCAATTATCCCGACACGCCCAGAAATGGCGATGTGATAGCGGGCTTATCTGCGCCTGCCGAAGACTTGCATGTATTCCACGCGGGAACTGTGCTTGTTGGTGGACAGGTCAAAACAAGCGGCGGTCGCGTGCTGGCCGTGACGGCATTGGGCGACAGCGTCAAAATCGCGCAAAAACGCGCTTATGAAGCGGTGGCGCAGATCCGCTTTGACGGCATGCAGTACAGAAAAGACATTGGCTATCGCGCCATCAATCGCGGCAAGTAACCAGGATTACAGAGGGCGCATGACCATTCCAAAAGACGCGATCAAAAGCTATTTTTTGTCCTTGCAGGAACGTATTGTTTCCCGCCTGGAACAAATCGACGGCAAGCCATTCCGGCGCGATGCGTGGACACGTCCAGAAGGCGGCGGCGGGATTTCGCGCTTGATCGAAGAAGGCAACGTGCTGGAGCGCGGCGGGGTCAATTTCTCGCATGTTACCGGTAGCAAGTTGCCGCCTTCTGCGACTGCGCATCGGCCCGAACTGGCGGGGCGCAAATGGGAGGCGATGGGCGTGTCGCTGGTGCTGCATCCGCACAATCCGTATGCGCCGACCGTACACATGAACGTGCGCTGCTTTATCGCCGAAAAAGACGGCGAAGAGCCGGTGTGGTGGTTTGGCGGCGGCATGGATCTCACGCCCTATTATGGGTTTGAAGAGGACGCGGTACATTTCCACAGCACTTGCAAAAAAGCACTCGATCCGTTTGGTGCGGAGGTTCACGCGCGCTACAAAAAATGCTGCGACGAGTATTTCTTTCTCAAGCATCGCAACGAGCCGCGCGGTGTGGGTGGGATTTTCTTCGACGATCTGAACGCGCCGGATTTCGACATTTGCTTTGCGCTCACGCAATCCGTCGGCGACCATTTTCTGCCGGCCTACGCGCCGATACTGGAGCGCCGCAAGGACATTGCATATAGCGAGCGCGAACGTGATTTTCAGGCTTACCGGCGCGGGCGTTATGTGGAATTCAATCTGGTATTTGATCGCGGCACGCTGTTTGGCTTGCAGTCCGGCGGGCGCACCGAGGCGATTCTGATGTCGATGCCGCCGATTGTGAAATGGCGTTATGACTGGAAGCCGGAAGCGGGGTCGCCGGAAGCGGTGTTGTATGCCGATTTTCTGGTGGCGAAAGACTGGGTCTGATGCGTAAATTTCTGGGTTTGCGCGCACGCTGGTGGGTGTTGCTGACAATTATCCTGATTCCGCTGATCGTGGTTGGCGTGATTATCTGGGAGCTGATGTCTTCTGATCTTCAGGCCAAATATCTCGCCAAAACCGCACGTAACATGACCTGGCAGCTTCAAAAAGGGCCATCCGAGCGCATACGTTTTCCCGATGCCGGGCCTTACGACCTGCGCCTTGGCTACAGCAAAATTCCCGAATATACGCAGCGCCTGTCAGATAACGGCTGGGATGTCGAACGTCAGGCCAAGATCAGCATCCAGATGGAGCGTGCGGATGACCTTGGCTTGAACCTGCCGTACCGCGAAAAGAATCAGGGCGGGTTGACGCTGCTCGACGACACCGGCAAGGCGCTATATCTCTCGCGTTATCCGGATCGGGTTTATTCCGATTTTTCCGACACGCCACCAGTGCTGCGCAACGCGCTGCTGTTCATCGAAAACCGCGAACTGCTCAACGAAAAATTTCCCAGCAAGAACCCGGCGGTGGAGTGGGACAGGTTGGGGCAGGCGGTGCTGGACAAGATTTATTCCATCATCAACCCCGCGCACAATGTGCCGGGCGGCAGCACCTTGCCCACCCAGATCGAGAAATATCGGCACTCGCCGGACGGCGTGACGCTGTCGATGCAGGATAAATTTCGCCAGATGGGCTCGGCCAGCCTGCGTGCTTATCTGGACGGCGAAAATACTTTACCGACGCGCCAGCGCATTGTGCGCGACTACCTCAACACCGTACCGCTGTCGGCGGCACCAAAATTTGGCGAAGTCAACGGTGTCGGCGATGGGCTGTGGGCCTGGTACGGGCTGGACTTCAGAGAAGCCAATGCAGCGCTGTGGCGGCTGGAACAAAACCCCAAGGATGACGAGGGTGCGAGTGCTTTCAAGCATGCACTGTCCCTGCTGGTGGCCGAGCGCAAGCCGACCTATTACCTGCTGAAGGATCGCGCCGCACTGGATCGCTACACCAATGTGCATCTCGATTTGCTGGTGGCGGCCGGATTGATTTCAGCCGATTTGCGCGATGCGGCATTGAAGGTGAAATTGCGCGGGCCGGATCAGCGTGTCGATCCGCCGCCGCCCCTGTTCGTCATGCAAAAAGCCAACAACAGCCTGCGCGTGAAACTGGCTGGCCTGCTGGGCGAGAAGGGTTTGTACGATCTTGCGCGGCTGGATCTGGTGGCAAAAAGCAGCTTGAACGGCGGTGCCCAGCAGCAGATCACCGAGTTTTTGCTTGGCCTGGCCAAACCCGAAGGCGCTGCTGCCGCCGGACTGTATGGCAAATATCTGTTTACGCCGGAAAACAACCTGACCAAGGTTGTTTACAGCTTTACCCTGTACGAAAAAAGCCCGCAGGGCATGTTGCTGCGCGTACAAGCCGACAACCTCAACCAGCCTTTCGACATCAACCAGCAGACGCGTCTGGATTTGGGCTCTACGGCCAAACTCCGCACGCTGGTCACGTATCTTGAAATCATGGCGCGTTTACATGCGGAGTACGTAAAACTACCCGCCGCAAAATTGGGGGAATTGTCCCGGCCGCGCCGCGATGTGCTGGCGCAATGGATGGCGGGCTACTTGCTGGGCGCACAGGACAAAAGCCTGTCTGCCGCACTGGATGCCGCCATGGCGCGGCGTTATTCTGCCGCGCCGCAGGTGTTCTACACCGGCGGCGGCGAGCACGTGTTCGCCAACTTCAACAAGGATGACAATAGCCGCGAACTGGACTTGTGGGACGCGACCAGAAATTCCGTCAATCTGGTGTTTATCCGCCTGATGCGCGATGTCGTGCAGCATTATCTGGAAGCCTCGCCGGGTGCGGCATCGCGTGTGGTTGAAGAGGCGGCCAGTCCGACCCGCCAGTTGTACCTGCTCAAGTTTGTGGATCAGGAAGCGCGGGTGTTCATGCGGCGCTTTTATCTGCGCCACGAGAAATCCACTGCGGCAGCGATGGCCGAAGATTTGTACCTGCGGGCACGCCAGAATCCGCGCCGCTTTACGGCGCTGTATCGCTATCTGGAACCGCGCGCTGGCTGGCCAGAATATCTGGCGGCGATTCGCCAGCAACTGCCCGCGACCGCATCAATGAGCGAAGCGATACTGGCAAAATTGTTTGAGCAAAATGCGCCATCTGCATACAGCCTGGCTGATCGCGGTTATGTCACGCAGATACATCCGCTGGAAATCTGGCTGGTGGGCTGGCTGCGCAGCAATCCCGGCGCGGGTTTTGAGGCGGCGATGTCGGCCAGCGCCAAAGAGCGCGTCGCAGTGTATGACTGGCTGTTTTCCGCCAGCCGCAAGGACGCGCAGGATATACGCATCCAGAGCCTGATGGAGGTGGAAGCCTTCGAGGCGCTGCACAAGGACTGGAAACGTCTGGGCTATCCGTTCAGCAACCTCACGCCCTCATATGCAACGTCCATCGGCAGCTCTGGCGACCGCCCGGCGGCGCTGGCCGAGTTGATGGGCATCATCGTCAATGATGGCATCAGGTTGCCCGTAGCCAGTTTGAAAAGCCTGCATTTTGCCGTGGGCACGCCGTATGAAACACATTTCCGTGCGCGCCAGCCCAAGCCCGAAGTGCTGTTTCCAAAAGAAGTGGCGCAAACCGTGAAAAAAGCCTTGGGGCTGGTGGTGGAAACCGGTACGGCGGTGCGCTTGCACGGCGCAATCAAGGATGTTGCTGGCAACCCGGTTGCCATCGGTGGCAAAACCGGCACTGGCGACCACCGCTACGTGCGCTATGGTCCCGGCGGACAATTACTGGAGTCGCGTGTCGTCAATCGCACGGCGACTTTCGTGTTCTATCTGGGCGACCGCTATTTCGGCACGTTTACCGCGCTGGTGCCGGGCAAGGAAGCGGGCGACTATCAATTCACCAGTTCGTTGACCGCGCAGATACTCAAGAATCTGCTGCCCAAATTGCAGGCATCGCTGTTGCCCGAAACGCTCAAGGTCGTAGTCGCCCCGGTGTCGGCTGAACCCGTAGCACCCGCCGAACCACAACCTGGTCAGGCTGCTCCTGTCGCCTTGCCTGCGTCAGCAGGCAAACCCAAACCGCCCCGCGCACCCGAAGCGCGTGAAGGTACTGCCCACGAAGCCTTGACAGAGAAGTCATCCGGCGGTTTCCCGGACAGCCTCGATCCGGTTCTGCCGCCCGCATTGCCATCTGCTGCACCAGCAAAATAGCGCGATGCGTTAAGCCGAGATAATCCATACATGGATGCCCACTTTTGCCAAGCCTTCATTTGATGATATTGAGGTAGGTAAAGATTGCAGCCATATATCCGGACTTTAAGTGAAGCGCATTGCTTCTGTCCCTGATGGAATACGCCGAATAACGCCAGATCATTAGGTCGCACTCGAAGTGCTATGGACATTGCTGGTTTAGTTACTCGCGGTCTGACCTGTCTCGCCATCATTTCATGATTGCCCGTGCAATCGGTGGAAGTCGTTCTCCTTCAGTCCTGCCATCAATACGTATCGTTGCCGATACGCGCCCACACACCCAAACGGATCACACTGCGATCGCCCTAGCGGTCGCAGTGTGATGCGCGTCGTAGGTTTTGTCCTTTGCCAGCAACGCCCAGATGATGCGTGCGTTCTTGTTTGCCAGCGCCACCGCCGCCACATTCTTGTTGCGCCGCGCCAGCAACCCGCACAGCCATTGATCCGGCGTGGCCTTGTTCTCGGCGAACCGGATCACCGCCCGCGCACCGTGAATCAGCAAGGTGCGCAGGTACGTGTCGCCACGTTTGCTGATGCCGAGCAATACCTGCTTGCCGCCGCTGGAGTGTTGCCTTGGCACCAGTCCCAGCCATGCCGCCAGTTGGCGACCGTTCTTGTATTCTCGCGCATCGCCTATCGTGGCGATGATCGCGCTGGCTGTAATCGGCCCCAACCCCGGTATCTCTGCCAGTTTCTGGCTGGCTTCGCTGCCGCGATGCCACACCTGGATTTGCGCTTCCAGTTCGTCGGCTTGACGACCCAGCTCTTTCAGGTTGCCGGTCAGGCGATCGATCAGTTGGCGCATGGTGCCGGGCAAGCCGTTGTCTCCATCTTCCAGTATCTCCGGTACGCGCTTGGCGATGGCGCGGATGCCTTGCGGAATCACGATGCCAAATTCGGAGAGCAGGCCGCGTATCTGGTTCGCCTGCGCGGTTCTGGCCTTTACAAACCCCTGCCTGGCGCGATGCACTGACAGGATCGCCTGCTGCTCGACGGTCTTTTGCACCACAAACCGCATGCTCGGTCGGGCGACCGCTTCGCAGATCGCTTCGGCATCCGCCATGTCGTTCTTGTTGGTCTTGACGTAGGGTTTGACGAATTGCGGTGCCATCAGCTTGACCGTATGCCCGAACTCGCCGAGTTTCCTGGCCCAATGGTGTGCGCTACCGCACGCTTCCATGCCAATCAGACACGGCTCCAGGTTGGCAAAAAACGTTGCCATCTCGGCGCGGCGCAGCTGTTTCTTCAGCACGGCTTTGCCGTGCGCATCGACCCCGTGTATCTGGAACACTTCTTTTGCGAGATCGATACCTATCGTAGTAATCTTCATGGCGGACGCTCCTTCTCTATTGGGTGGGCTTTACTGCACCACTACTTTGGCACTTTGATGCCGTTTAGGGTAGTGGGCGTCCATTCCATTATTAGGCGGCGCT
>JAYUCZ010000332.1:0-5852 GCA_043740065.1 Thiobacillaceae bacterium
GCAACACCTTCAGACAACTTGGGAATGACCTTGACCCGCAGTTTGACCGTCTCGTTTTGCAAATGCGCCACGCCGGACATTTTGACAGTGGCCGCCGGGCCTTTCATCACAAAATCGTTGGTATAAAGATTGCCTCTGGCGAGTTGCATGGTAGAGGAAATCTCGTCGAACGCGAATCCGTCGGAGAATACGTCGCGAAAATCCAGGGTAATACGGCGCGGCAGGGATTGCAGGCTGGCTATGCCCAACAGCTTGCCTGCGCCAGGATTTACTTTCAGAAACTGGCCGTTTTTGGCGCTCAACTTCAACGTGCCATCCAGTGTCTTGAAGGCGAAATCAGCGGGCGAGCCCTGCCAGGTCACGTCACCATCAACTTGTGCGACACCCCGTTTAATCGCATCGGCGAAGCCATAGCGGGACAGCAGCTTGCCCGTGTCCTTGATTTCGCCACCCACCTTCATGCGCGTTTCGCCCTTGCCGGTATCTTTCCAGAACCCGCTCATGCGGATCACACTATCGGCGTGGGTCAGATTAAGCTGGTCGATCACCATGCCGTTGGCAACACCATGGGCGATCACTTCCAGCCGCCCCATGGCCTGATCGCCCAGATGCAGGTCTTCAACCTGCAAATCAAAGGCCGGGAAACTGGCCGCATCCAGTTGAACCGCTTGTGCTTCACCCGCTTGCACAGGCGGAGAATTGGGCTCAGGCAGCATGAAATGCTTGAATTGCGCAGACAGCCGGGGGGGGGCTTCGCCAGCACGCCGGTAAGTCAGGTTGCCGCTCATTTCCTTGCCGACAACATTGGCGCGCAGCAAATTTCCCCGCAGTTTTGCGTTGACCGTAATGTCGTGAAAGCGGCGATTGAGGAAGTCCAGACTGGACAAGGTCAGGTTAATACCCGATAACTCCACGCCCTGTTGCTGCCCCTGGTTGTCTGGAAGAAGATCGACCCAACCACCAAGGTCAAATGTATTCACATAACCGACAATTTGCAGCCCTTTTTCTGCGGGCAGCCGGGCTTTCTCGCCAAACCGCAGCTCGCCCCGTTCCAGCCTGAAACCTGCCGGCGACGGCACAGATGTCCATACTGCCGAGGCCACGTTGCCATATTGCAGGTTTGACCATTTTCCGCCGCCATCCATCGCCTGTTGCTCAAACACAAATGGCGCAGTTTTTGCCGCAGTTTTCCTTAACGGCGCAGGCAAGCGCGACTCTAGCCCCAGCAGATTGGAATCAAAACGAAGCCGGTTTTTTCCGCCACCCAGATTCAGTTCGCCCCGCCATTCGGCCTGTCCGGACAGACGTCCGGCAATCTCCTTGCCTAGCCAGGTATCCAGCGCCGTCGCCAGAAACGTGCCCTGCCCGCGCACTTTGACCTGGTTGTTTTCGGTGCTGGCCGAGGCCGTCGCCAGGCCACCTAAAATACGCGCGGTGATTTTCTGCGCCTTGATGGAGTGCTCGGTAAAATCGAGCTGGCCACTCATCTGTTCCAGCCGGGGAATATCCGGTCCCGGAAAAAACGTATTGCCGTTAAAGGTCAAACGTCCGGCTGCCGTGGTGTCGTGCGAACGCCGCAAGGGAATTTTAAGATTGAGCAGCAAATGCAGGTCGCCGGTGGCGGTCATCTCTTCGGTCAGGCCATCGACGGTTTCCGTGACCGGGCTGAAGTTTACAAAGCGGATAAACTCGCTCGCCGACCCCTGCGCTTCGCCGTCAATTTCCAGCAATTCCTCGTTCACCTCATAGTCGGGAATCACCGCTTTGACCCTGCGCAGTTGTGCGCCGAAAATTTGCGCCTTGTCCGAGCGGATTTCTAGGCGCACGCCGTCCATGATGAACTCGCCGTCGATGCCCTCAATCATTGGGTAATCATCCGCATACCGCAGTTGCGCCCCGGCAACCTGCGCCTTGACCTGAAAAACACCTTCGCGGGCGGAAGCAAACGGAAACTGCGCCAAATCGCCCTGCAACTTGAAAGAGCCGTCGCTCACCTCGCCGCGCAGCACACTGCTGCGCAGCCAGTCATGCGTGCCAATGTTGATGACCGTGGGCAGGTAGCGCACCACACGCGGCCCGCTGACACGGGCGATCTTGCCGCTCAAATCTGCATAGCCAGG
Organism: Thiobacillaceae bacterium; assembly: GCA_043740065.1. Taxonomy (GTDB): domain Bacteria; phylum Pseudomonadota; class Gammaproteobacteria; order Burkholderiales; family Thiobacillaceae; genus UBA6918. The sequence continues at coordinate 2,121 of JAYUCZ010000332.1, forward strand.
CCCCTTGGCATCCAGCCGGTAACTGCCATACAAGCTGGCGCTCAGGTCGGCATTTGACAGCGAGGATTCGGCAATTTCGATTGTGGTTTGCCGCGCCTGACCTTGAGCAGTTTGGCCTTGAGCAGCTTGGCCTTTGGTAACCTGGCGTTTCCAGTTACCGCGAAAGCTCATGCTATCGAAGCGGATGACAGGATCCGCAAACACCGCCGGAAAATCAAAACCGGCTTTTTTCCCGGAAAGCAGATAAACGCCTTTTTCCTCGTTGCCGTCCAGCATCCCATCCAGGTTTTCAGCGCCGGGACGATTGCCTTCTGCCGCCCAGCCCAGCCCGGTAAAACGCGCATCAATCTTGAAAACATCCGGCATGGACAACGCGCTGCCCGGCCTACTGCTCCAGTCAGCCTTCAGCGTGTCTATCCGCCCCTTTAGCGCCAGCGCACGCAACGCCAGCTTGCGTTCGCTGGTTAACGGAAACGCATCGGCCATGGCAGCAAGCTGTCCCAAGGACAGGTTACGCGCCGCCACGGCCTGTTCGCCATCACCCCAACGCCAGGAGAAATCAAAGGGCGCGACCTTGATGCCAGTGCGGCTTTGCAAATTCATTTTGCGCACATAGGCTGTTGTGGCGATATTTTTTGCGCGCATTTCCCGCGCCCAACCCGCCTCTCCCGCCAATTTCGCCAACACCAGAGGCGCATCGAGCTCGGGCAAGCTCATTTGCAGATCGGCCAGATTGAGCTTGAAACCTGCCGCAGACAAGCGCCCCCGATAAACCGACAACTCGCCCTCGACGCTGCCATGGCCACGAACATTTGCATAATCGGCGGGCAACCAGGGAGCCCATGCCGCCATTTCCAGCGCAGGCACATTCAGGCCGATTGTGCCGTGCCAATCCTGGCGTGCCGACAAACTACGCCCGTGCATCACGCCCTTGACGGCCAGCGGCTTCGACAACCAAGCTGGCGGAATCATGGCAAGTTCAAAGGCATGCCGGGTAAACAGATTCTGCAAACGAAAATTGACATCACGCATCACCAGCGGCGGGGCATCTTGCACCTCATCCATCCAGGCAACGGTTGCGCCTTTGACATCGACCGCGCCCTGCTTCAACAACCAGTCGCCAAATGAAGTGTCCGGGCTGTTGGGGTCTATCCGCAGGCCGCCAACATAAATCATGCCGTCCCGCGCACGGCGCACAGCCAGCGCCGGTGCCTCGACAGAAAGTTCGTGAAAACGCGGCTCCAGGGTCAGCAGGGTGCGCCAGCCAAAACGACCATCCAGTCTTGAAAAATACAGTAGTGGTTTGTTGTCCCTGGAAATCCGCACCCCTTCAAGAATGAAGTACGGGCGCGCCCCGCCCCACTCACCATCCAATTTTTCCAGGGTAACGGTGTAGCCCGTAGCGGAGGACAGCAAGCTCGCCACATCATCCTTATACGCAGGAAGATTTGGCAAAAGCCACCAGTAGAGCAGCGCCAGAACCAGCGCAGGAATGGCGACCAGCCCCCCCGCCAGCCACCACAGCCAGCGGCGGCGCAAGAAGGCAGGAAAGAAAAAACGACGCATGACTCTATTCTATTGCCTGAAACGCACGGGATGGCGGTCGAAGCCCGTCCCGATCAACATTTATTCGCCCTTCCACGTGCCCAGCACGCGGCGGTCGCGCTTGGTTGGGCGACCCTTGATTTCACGCGCTGGCTCCTTGTTCAGTTTGCGTAGCGCAGCCTGTTCTTCGCGCTGGTTGCGACTTTCCGCTGTTTCTTCATAGAGCGTTTGCGCAATCGGCGCGGAACCGCGTTTGTCCGACAGGACGCGCACAACGATTTCCCATTCGGTCTCGCCCATCCGGATGCTCAGCTTGTCTCCCACGCGAATTTCCCGCGCGGGCTTGCAGCGCTCGCCCTGCCACTGTGCCTTGCCGCTATCCACCGCCTGCGCTGCCAGCGAACGAGTTTTGAAAAATCGGGCGGCCCACAGCCATTTATCGATTCGCATAATCCACTTCATAATCCGGGTTGGAGACATTTTCCCGGAAATTGGCATGACGCACAGAATTCTTGCTTTTGCTGGCAGTACCCGTCAGGGTTCATTTAACCGCCAGGCGCTCGGCCACGCCGTTGAAGGCGCACGCAGCGCGGGGTCAGAAGTCACATTGATAGACCTGAAGGATTACAACCTGCCGCTTTATAACGGCGATCTGGAGCGCAGTCATGGCATTCCGGATTCGGCAGTACGGCTGAAAGCATTATTCAAGTCGCATGATGGCCTGCTGCTTGCCTGCCCGGAGTACAACAGCTCAATTACCCCTTTACTCAAGAACACGCTGGACTGGATATCGCGCCCCAACGGGGAGGAGTCTGGCCTGGTTCCGTATCAGGGCAAGCTGGCGGGGCTGGTGGCGGCTTCGGCGGGGAATCTGGGCGGTTTGCGCGGCTTGCGTCATGTGCGCGAGATATTGACAACGCTTGGAGTGATAGTGCTTCCAGCGCAAATGGCCGTTAGCCAGGCAGACCAGCCCCTGCCAGAAGCAACAAAATCACGTTTGCAGGGAGTCGGTGCAGAACTGGCAAGCGCGCTGCAACGCTGGCATGCCTGAATCCGGGTTAGGATCAAAGCAAGCTGGACAACCCCAGCAGTAACGCCGCCAGGCTTAAGCTAAGTACAAAGCCCACGCCTGATCCTTGCCGATAGAAATAACGTTTCTCGCCGGGCGCGCTGGGCCGGATTGCGCAATAAGACATATGATCTCCGCAGACCGTTGATTTTTTATTTCCGTCAGTTCCGGCTAGCAGACTGCCAAGCTAAAACCTTCGGTGGGGTAAGTATTAGCGGTTCATGCTTGCATAAAATTTAGGCGTTTCGATGAAAGTCACCCAAATAACGGTCTGCTATCCCCGTTCCAGCCGATTTTTACACTGGCTGATGGCGGTCGCGCTGATCGCCAATTTCGCGCTGGGCACCAGCGTATCCGAAATGACGCTGTCCCCGCAAAAGCTGCAAATGCTGGCCTGGCACAAGTGGGCGGGCATTACGCTGCTGGCGCTGGTCAGCCTGAGATTGTTAAACCGCTTGATCTTGAAGCCGCCCGCGCCCATCCCCGCGCCAGCCTGGCAGGTACGTGTGGCCACATGGGTTCATGCGGCGCTGTATATTTTGATGTTTCTCATCCCGGTTTCAGGCTGGATGACCAGTTCGGTGGCGGGTATTTCCGTGGTTTATCTGGGCGTGTGGGAGTTACCCGCGCTGCTGCCAAAAAACCTGGCGTGGCTGGATATGCTCAAGCTGGTTCACAAGACCTTGAACCTATCCTTGCTAACGCTGGTCATCCTGCATGTGGCTGCGGCTCTGAAACACCACTTCATTAACCATGACCGCAGCCTGATCCGCATGTTGCCCTTACTGGAGAGATTCCGTTGAAATCGCACCCCGGCTTAACGCCGTTATTTCTTTGGCTTATCGCCATGTCGCCCACGCTGGCTAGCGCCGCCGACTGGCTGGTGGATACCAGCCGTAGCCGGGTTGGCTTTGCGTACCAGGCCATGGGCTCAGACATCCAGGGCGAATTCAAGCACTATGCTGCCAACATCCGCTTTGATCCCGCGCACGCAGATACCGCACAAGTAAAGTTCACAATAGCCACCGACAGTATTGATGCGGGTCTGCCAGATGCCACCAGCGAGGCGCTCTCGGCCAACTTTCTGGATGCCCGGCGCTACCCGCAAGCGGTGTTTG
>JAYUCZ010000333.1:0-13394 GCA_043740065.1 Thiobacillaceae bacterium
TGCTGGGATTCAGAACGCCACACGAGGTATTCTTCGGGCTAGAAATGCGCTACACCAATATCCCGTTAACCGTTGCACTTCGAACTTGAATCCGCGTTAGATTTAACCTAGTTAACGCTGTCGCACATTTTCCTCAACAAGCCCACTGCGATGAGATTTGGCGAAGGAACATTATTCATCTCAAACGCGTTGAATGAAAATTCGTTGCCTTTTATCAGGAACTGAATTTTTCCGCGCACAAGTTTGTCGGCATAACTGATGTCGCCTTCGACGTTGACAAACATCTGCCCGCCTTCACTCTTTCCAGATTCCCATGACGGCGCACCCATAAATCCATCCACCATTTGTTCAACGGTATGCTGGGAGCACATTTGCAGCTTTCCTCCCTTTACCAACCTCACTTCGTCAGAGTCAAAGCACCCAGCCAGAAGCACAAGAATCGAAGTGGATAACAGTAGCTTTACTGATCTGTGCGTTTTCATTCCAAGCCCCTTCAGCATGCGGTTTACGATTGGCGATCTAGGCCCATAAAGACTTTGAGCCATGCCTATACACCATGACCCAACTGAAGCAGGAATAACACGCACCAAAGAATTGGATAGCCCACGTTTTCATTCAACACTTTTGCACGATTAAACAGGTACACGGGCACCAGCCAAGGATCGGTGAGTTTTTCTGGATCCACCCCTTCTTTCAGCAAGGTTTCGCGATCTTTGGTGCAAAGAACAATATTGACCCCAATGGTCACCATCACCAGCCAAAGCCCGTTGTAATGGAAAAGCCCGGAAACAAAACCTTCCGCAAACGTTCCTATGAGCGGTGCGAACGCGATGACCCAGGCCATGGCATTTCCCCATCCACGGTTTTGGCTTGAGCTTCCAAATTTCTGTGCCGCCCCACATTTTGGGCAGGCCAGAGCTGATTCATGAATTTCTTTGCCACAACCACGGCAGAAAACCATTTCGGACTTCATTCCGGCCTCTCCATTTCCAAGTTGAATATCTACCAGAGCAGTACGTTTTTCGGGGACCGGCCATTACTCGGATGATTTCAAATCAACCCCCGCCAGATTATTGGGAATATTTTTGCCTGCGCATTTGACGGTGGCGGCTAATTGATTGTTGATAAGAACATTTACACCCGCCTCAACGGGGTTGCCCTCCGTGAGCCGATCTCCTCCCCAGAAAACGCTATAAACAGTATTCCCATTGGGAATATCGACAGCATAAGACTCATATCTCCCAACGCCCTCCCATTGGCTAGTCGATGCTTGACTGCGAGGGACTTCAACCGTAATTTCCGGCGTTTCTTGTGGCTTACCATATGAGTAACGGATGCTTCCTCCCGCATCACATACTTCTATCCTCTTCCCATTGGCGGCCTCGCAAGAAAATAAGGCTTTTGCCCCATCCTCGCATTTCATGTCGGAAGAAGCGGATGCCTCTGGTGGTGTTGCGGCAGCAGACTCCGCTGCTCTTGCTTCCTCCGCCTCTCTAGCAACACGATCCGTCTCTTCTTGTTGCGTGGCAGCTAATTCTTGAGTTCTCTGCTGATAACCTTGATACGCGGGTATTGCGATTGCGGCCAAAATTCCAATCACCAAAGGGCCAAAAAGAATCACCCAGCCCCAAAATGACCATTTCTTTTGAACGCGATTAAAGTGTTCAAGACTGTCCCATTGATTGTTTTTCCATGCCCATTCCCTTCCTTTAATTCCAAGAACGATAGCCATAGCGAAACTAATTAAACTAACGATAGGGTTTAATGGCGGAAACCCTGACCATGCCATATTTCCAATCGCCCAAACCCAAGGGATCAGCCCCAACAATCCTATCCAAGTCTTGTTACCGATAGCCCAAATCCAGTTAAACCAAAACGCACCCCAAGACCAGCCTTTAACACCATCCGGGATAGCCTCCCCGATGGCGATTCCTGGATTTCCATTTTTTACGCTCTGAGGCGCGCCGCAATGCGGGCAGGTTGGCGCAGAGTCATGTATTTCTTTTCCGCAACCGCGACAGAAGACCATTCCCATTTTTTTCTCCCTTTCGTGTATATGCAACCAGCTATTGATACTTGCGATTGAAATCTACGTCGGACATCGTCAGGTAGATAATCCCTTCAATAAAACCGATGAGTCCGGGGATAAATGTCCAAAAAAACAAAAGGTAGATGACCCCTTGCCCGCCTCGCCCCAAATAGAACTTGTGGACACCAAATGTCCCCAAGAAGATGGCTAGCAAGGCGGCCGTCATCCTGTCGCGCCCGCCCGAATAAGTGGAGGCGGGGGGTTGTGCGCGTTGCGTTGCCCCGCATTTCTGGCAGGCCGACGCAGTTTCATGAACGGCGAGACCGCAACCACGGCAGTAAACATGGTTGGGCGGCAGTGCCGTACCAAGTGCGCCGGGCGCGGCTAGTGGCGCGGGAATTATGCTTCCGCCAGACGGCTGCACTGCGCCACACTGAGGGCAATTGCTGGCCGAAAAATGCAGCACTGTCCCGCAGGAGAAACAAAACTTTTGATCGGCGGCCTTTGCGGCGTTCTGCGCACCGTTGCCGTTATTTGAAGAAGTTAATTCGCTCATATTGCGACGGTATCCTTGGGGCTATAGGGTTGAGTCCAATGAAATATTCTGGACAGATTTTCATAAACCCAAGCTGGATATTGGTGCAGATCAAGCCCGAACAGGAAGTTGATAATTAAAGAAAGAACGGCGATACCGATCAAGGTGTTGATGAATCCAAGAATCAGACCTTTACGAATCAGCCCCTTCTCAAACAAATCCAGTTTTCCGCTCTTCCAGATCAGGTAATTCGTCAAACTGATGAGAAACCCAAAAAACGCAACCGGAAACAAAGGGAAAAGGCTGAGCAAGAAACCCAGCATTACGCCGCGATCATGCGCGACCATTGAAGACTTGATTTCGGCTAGTTTCCGGGTGATTTCTTCTTCCAGAACACTTTTTGCCATCAGTTTTTCCCTGGCGGCAGGAAATAATCTGACTTCATGAATCTCCCCTTGATTGTTTTTGTAGTTGCTGGCATTGCGCCATGTCAATTTGACGGGCAAGTGTGCCCCCCCCCCCTCACGAAAAGTCAATATGCCGAAAGTAATAGATGGCGTTATTTTCTGCTTTGGCGGCGAGAGATTGCCAAGTTTGTACCACCACCACTCAAGGCTTGTGGCGCAGGGCTATTTCTTGGCGAAACCGAGCGCACTGTATTGGGCATTCTTCGTGGATAATTGCGGTTTTCACATCCTCCCTCAGAGCAGAACATGAGCATCAAGTCGGACAAATGGATACGCCGCATGGCGACAAACCACGGCATGATAGCCCCGTTTGAAGCGGGTCAAGTAAAGGAAGTGGCCGGGAAACGCATCGTTTCCTACGGTACGTCATCGTATGGCTACGATGTGCGCTGCTCGAATGAGTTCAAGCTGTTTACCAATCTCAACAGCACGATCGTTGACCCAAAAAATTTCGACCCCAATTCGTTTGTGGAAGTCGATGGCGACTCCTGCATCATCCCGCCCAACTCGTTTGCGCTGGCCAGAACCGTGGAGTACTTCCGCATTCCGCGCAATGTGTTGACGATTTGCCTGGGAAAATCGACGTATGCGCGGTGCGGCATTATCGTCAACGTCACGCCGCTGGAGCCGGAGTGGGAAGGCCACGTCACGCTGGAGTTTTCCAACACCACGCCGCTGCCTGCGCGGATTTACGCCAACGAAGGCGTGGCGCAAATGCTGTTTCTGGAGTCCGACGAAGTGTGCGAAACCTCGTACAAGGATCGCGGCGGCAAGTATCAGGGGCAGACGGGCGTGACGCTGCCAAAAATTTAACGTTTAACCGAGATAATCCATTAGGACGCGAGATGATGACGAGGCGATTTTTGAGGCAGTTTTGTTGCTTGAGAGAAGTCCATGGTTGTTCCATGGATGCCGAACAAGCGGCAAAAATGACCAAAAAGCGTCCGTCAGCGCTCGCGTAGGCGCGAAGCGCCGCCTAATGGATTATCTCGGTTTATCATTAGCCCAACCCAGCTTAACCCGGTAAGCCGCCATGCGCTTTCGTTTTCCCATTGTCATCATTGACGAAGATTTCCGTTCCGAGAACACTTCTGGGTTAGGCGTGCGTGCGCTGGCCAAAGCCATCGAGGAAGAGGGCTTTGAAGTGCTGGGCGTGACCAGCTTTAGCGACGTGGCTTCGTTTGCGCAACAACAAAGTCGCGCCTCGTCTTTCATCATGTCGATTGATGATGAAGAGTTTCTCTCGCCAGAACTGGCCGATGAAGCCGTCCAGCGCCTGCGTGGTTTTGTCGAGGAAATCCGTTTCCGCAATGCCGACATCCCGATTTTTCTGCATGGCGAAACCCGCACTTCGCGGCATATTCCCAACGATGTACTGAAGGAGTTGCACGGCTTTATTCACATGTTTGAAGACACGCCGGAGTTTGTGGCGCGTTACATCGTGCGCGAGGCGCGGGCTTATCTCGACTCATTGCCGCCGCCGTTTTTCCGTGCGCTGACCCACTACGCGGCAGATAGCTCGTATTCCTGGCATTGCCCCGGCCACTCCGGCGGTGTGGCATTTTTGAAGTCGCCGGTCGGGCAGATGTTCCACCAGTTTTTTGGCGAAAACATGCTACGTGCCGATGTCTGCAATGCGGTGGACGAACTTGGCCAGTTGCTCGACCACACCGGCCCAGTGGCCGCATCGGAGCGCAACGCGGCGCGCATCTTCAACTGCGACCATTTGTTTTTTGTCACCAACGGCACGTCCACTTCCAACAAAATGGTCTGGCATTCCACCGTCGCGCCGGACGACATTGTGGTGGTCGATCGCAACTGTCATAAGTCGATATTGCACGCGATTATCATGACTGGCGCGATCCCGGTGTTTCTCACGCCAACGCGCAATCATTACGGTTTGATCGGGCCAATTCCAAAATCCGAATTCACTTGGGAAAATATCCAGCAGAAAATTGCCGCGCATCCTTTTGCCAGCAAGTCCAAAGGCCAGCCGCGCATTTTGACCATTACCCAAAGCACCTACGACGGCATTTTGTACAACGTCGATGCCATCAAGGACATGCTCGACGGCAAGATCGACACCCTGCATTTTGATGAAGCCTGGCTACCGCACGCCACTTTCCACGACTACTATCGCGGCATGCACGCCATCGGTCGCGACCGCGCACGTTGCCGCGAGTCCATGGTGTTTGCCACGCAGTCCACGCACAAAATGCTGGCCGGATTGTCGCAGGCTTCGCAAATCCTCATTCAGGATTCGGAAACCCGCAAACTCGACCGCGACGTGTTCAACGAAGCCTATTTAATGCACAGCTCCACCAGCCCGCAGTACGCCATCATCGCTTCGTGCGACGTGGCGGCGGCGATGATGGAGCCGCCCGGCGGCACAGCCCTGGTGGAAGAATCCATCGCCGAAGCCCTGGATTTTCGCCGTGCCATGCGCAAGGTCGATGATGAGTTTGGCGACTCCTGGTGGTTCAAAGTCTGGGGGCCGGACGCACTCCAGGACGAAGGCATCGGCGAGCCCGGCGACTGGGTGCTGCGCGACAGCGAACGCTGGCACGGCTTCGGCAATCTGGCCGAAGGCTTCAACATGCTCGACCCGATCAAGGCCACCGTTATTACCCCCGGCCTGGATGTGGACGGCGATTTTGCCGAGACCGGCATTCCCGCCGCCATCGTCACCAAATATCTGGCCGAACACGGCGTGATTGTGGAAAAAACCGGCCTGTATTCGTTTTTCATCATGTTTACCATCGGCATTACCAAAGGCCGCTGGAACACCATGGTGACTGAACTCCAGCAGTTCAAGGACGACTACGACAAAAACCAGCCGCTATGGCGCGTGTTGCCGGAGTTTGTCGCCAAGCACCCGCGCTACGAGCGCACCGGCCTGAAAGACCTGTGCGACCAGATTCACGGCATTTACAAGGCGCACGACATTGCCCGGCTCACCACGGAAATGTATTTGTCCGAAATGGAGCCCGCGATGAAGCCGTCGGATGCCTTCGCCCGCATGGCGCACCGCGAAATCGACCGCGTCCCTATTGACGAGCTGGAAAGTCGCGTCACCAGCGTTCTATTGACCCCCTATCCACCGGGCATTCCACTGCTGATTCCCGGCGAACGCTTCAACAAAACCATCGTGCGCTATCTGAAATTTGCCCGCGAATTTAATGAAAAATTCTCCGGTTTTGAAACCGATATCCATGGTCTGGTTAAAGAACAAACCAGCAACGGCGTGTTGTATTACATCGACTGCGTGCGTGGGTAATTTGCGCACCTCTCCGGCAAGCGCATATCTGATTGATTTATCTGTCATTTACGGATAGAATGCCGCCCTTCCCTTGCTCCACCGCTTGCGCTGCGGGGGGCTTTAACCCGAAAGGAAACTATGCGCCATTATGAAATTGTCTTTATCGTGCACCCCGATCAGAGCGAGCAAGTGCCCGCCATGATCGAGCGGTATCGCACCAACATCACCAGCCGCGCTGGCCAGGTACATCGTCTGGAAGACTGGGGACGCCGCCAAATGGCTTACCCAATCGCCAAGATGCACAAGGCACATTACGTGCTGATGAACATCGAATGCAATCAGGAAACGCTGGATGAAATTGAACACGGCTTCAAGTTCAACGATGCCGTGCTGCGCCACCTCATCATCCTCAAGGACGAAGCCGTGTTAACTGCTTCGCCCATGATGAAAGAGGAAAAATCCCGCTCCATGCTGGACGGCGAAGCCAAGGTTAATTCTTCCGAAGCCAAGGCCGGATCATCCGAAGCCAAGGCTGCACCTGAAACCAAGGCAGCACCCGAAGCCGAAGCCCCCGCTGCTGCTGCCTGATTAAGCAGCTTTATTGAATAACCTGCTCGTTCTTGACGGAGAAATTCTCAGCCTGGAACCCATGCGCTTTAGTCCCGCTGGCATCCCCATCGCCAAAGCCACGCTAAAGCACGAATCGCGACAATCCGGACAACTCATGCAGTGCGAGTTGACGATTGCCGCCCAAGGAGAAATGGCTCGAAGGCTGTCTGGATTAAACCCCGGCAGCCGGATCACCGTCAGCGGCGCGATAACCCGCACCGGACAGAACAGCCGAAGCGTAATGATGTGGATAGCGCAGTTAACCACTGAAAACGCTACTGAAAATTAACCGCCAATAATTTAGCGGCCAAATAGTTAACCTAGGAGTAATAAACATGCCCCGTCCTATGGGAAAGAAACCTGTTGGTAAAGATGGCAAGCCCCGCCGCGACAGCGGCAACCGTGGCCTTTTCAAGCGCCGCAAATTTTGCCGTTTTACCGCCGACAACATTAAAGAAGTCGATTACAAAGACATCGACATTCTGAAAGAATTTGTCAACGAAAACGGCAAAATCATTCCCGCCCGCATCACCGGCACCAAGGCGCGTTACCAGCGCCAGTTGTCCATCGCCGTCAAGCGCGCCCGCTTCCTGGCACTGATGCCTTACACCGACCTGCACTAAGGAACCGCCATGCAAATCATACTGATGGAAAAAGTGGTCAACCTCGGCAACCTCGGCGACGTGGTTAAAGTGAAAGACGGCTTTGCCCGTAACTTCCTGATCCCCGGCGGCCATGCCAAACGCGCCACCGCCAGCAACATCGCCGAGTTTGCAACCCGCCGCGTTGAAATTGAAAAAGACCAGGCCGAGAAATTCGCCGCCGCCAAAGTGCGCGCCGAGAAGCTCGAAGGCTTGATGATACAAATCAGCCAAAAAGCTGGTGTCGATGGTCGTTTGTTCGGTTCCGTTGGCAATGCCGACATCGCCGAAACGCTGAGCGCCCAAGGCCATGACGTGGTTAAAGCAGAAGTACGCTTGCCGGACGGCCCGTTCAAAGCCATCGGCGACTACCCGGTGGTGCTGTCTTTGCACACCGACGTAACTGCCAATATCACCGTATCGGTGCTGGGCGAACATTGATTCGTTGCTGGTGTTGTAAAAAAGCCCGCGTAAGCGGGCTTTTCATTTGGGGATTTCTATAAATCGTCATCGCGAGGAGCGCAGCGACGTGGCGATCCAGAAAGATCGTTGATATATCGAAGATTCTGGATTGCCGCGCTACGCTCGCAATGACGAAATCGGAATTTATAGAAGTCCCCATTTGGTGCAGCGCCCACGCAAGCGGCCTTTCTTATTGCGCCAAATAATCCAGAAACAAGCCCGCAAACACCGCAAACCCGAACCAGGTGTTGTGCAAGAATGCTTTAAAGCACGCGCCCGGGTCACGCCCACGTATCAGCCACAAGTGATACAGCGCAATGCCAGCGGCCACCGCTAGTCCGGCATAAAACAGCACGCCCAGCCCTGCGCCCCGCCCTACCGCAACCAACAAACCCAACGTGGCCGCGTAGCTCAACGCCACCGCCGCTACATCAAACTCGCCAAAGGTAATGGCTGAAGTGCGGATGCCGATTTTCAAATCGTCCGGCCTGTCCACCATGGCGTATTCGGTATCGTAAGCCACCGACCAGAACAGATTGGCCAGCAGCAGCAACCACGCTTCCATCGGCACCTCGCCGCGCACCGCCGCGTAGGCCATGGGAATGCCAAAGCCGAACGCCATGCCCAGATATGCCTGCGGAATGGCAAAAAATCGCTTGGTATACGGATAGCTCGCCGCCAAAAACAACGCCGGAACAGACAGCGCAATCACCAGCTTGTTCAGCGGCAAAATCAGTACAAATGCCAGCAGCGACAAGCCGCCCGCCAGTAGCAACGCCTCGCGCCGCGACACCTCGCCCGTCGCCAGCGGCCTGGCACTGGTGCGCTCTACATGCGCGTCAAAATCACGGTCGGCGTAATCATTGATGGCGCAGCCCGCCGAGCGCATCAGCACCACCCCCGCCGTAAAAATCACCAGCACCGGCAGCGGCGGCATGCCGCCCGCCGCAAACCACAGACCCCACCAGGTCGGCCACAGCAGCAGCAAAATGCCGATGGGTTTATCCAGGCGCAGCAGACGAATATATGGATGTTGCATCTTCCCGCTTATCCCTCGCCGGTCATTTCAAGAATCTCTGGCAAAAACACCTCCGTCACCATCAACGGATGGCCGCGCAAGGAAAACACAGAGCGCCGAGCCCACAGGCTTTTGGATTGTGGTGTCAACCCCGCCCGCAGCACCTGCCGCATCAAAGGGTGGCGCAAGGAAATGCGGCGATATTGCAGCTCACCACGCTGCACACGGGGATTGCCGAACAATGCCTCGCCCAGCGGACGCGTACCCAAACGCGTCACTTGCGCCCACGCCCCGCGCAACGAAGCGGGCGGCACCACACTGTGCGCAAATACCAGGTTGTTTTTACCGCAACGCAACACCACCTCGCGCACATAGGCCTGTGCATGCTTTTGCAAGCGCAGCGGGATGATCTCGTCACGGTTGGGACGCAAGCGACCCGAGCGCACCACGCGCACCGAGAACCCCGCGCAAACAGACTTCAGCCGCGCCGTCAGCGAGCCTTGATCCGCCAGCCAATTTCTGTAATTGCGTGGTAGTTTGAAAGGATGACGCAGCCAACCCGATTCGACCGCTGCCAGTTTGAAGCGCACTATGTCAGGTCTGCAAAACGCAAAGCCGCATTATCCCGGAAACCGGCATGGTGCGGGACGAAGCACGGATATTCACGCCTCGTCACCCCGCCGCCAGCGCCGGACTCCCGCCAAACCAGCGGGCAAGATGCGCCTGTACTGCTTGTGGGTGTTGCTTGATCAGCTTGGGCGCGAGTTTGCTGGCCTGTTCCAGCAGGTCGGCATCACGTTCCGGATCGGCAAATCTCAGCATGGGTACGCCGCTTTGGCGGGCACCCAGCAGTTCTCCGGGGCCGCGCAGGTGTAGATCCTGACGAGCGATTTCGAAGCCGTCGGTGGATTCGTAGATAATTTTCAAACGGCTGCGTGCATCTTCGGAGAGCGGCTTTTGATACAGCAGGATGCACACGGATTCGCGGCTACCGCGTCCGACCCGGCCTCTTAGTTGATGCAGTTGTGACAGGCCGAAACGCTCGGCGTGTTCGATCACCATCAGTGAGGCGTTGGGCACGTCCACGCCAACTTCGATGACAGTGGTGGAAACCAGCAACTGAACTTCGTTGCGCTGAAATGCGCTCATCACGGCATTTTTCTCGACGGTTTTCATGCGCCCATGCACCAGGCCGACGTTAAGTTCGGGCAGTTGTTGTTGCAGGGTCTCAAAGGTGTCCAGCGCCGTCTGCAATTGCAGCTTCTCGGACTCTTCAATCAGCGGGCACACCCAGTAGGCTTGACCGCCAGCGCTGCATATGGCGCGCACACGATGCAAAATTTCGTCACGCCGCGTATCCGCCACCAGTTTTGTCGCAACCGGCGTGCGCCCCGGCGGCAAGGTGTCGATGGTCGATACATCCAGGTCGGCAAAGTAGCTCATCGTCAGGGTGCGCGGGATGGGCGTGGCGGACATCATCAGTTGGTGCGGCTCGGTCTCGCCGGGGCTGACCCCCTTTTTATGCAAGGCGACGCGCTGCTGCACGCCAAAGCGGTGCTGTTCATCCACAATGGCCAGCCCCAAATTTTGAAACGCAACGTCTTTCTGGAACAGCGCATGGGTACCGACAGCCAGTTGCGCCGCACCGCTGGCGATATCGGCAAGAGCCTGTTTCTTTTTTGCGGCGGGCAGTGCCGAGGCCAGCCAGGCAACCTGGATGCCAAGCGGCTCCAGCCAGCTTTTAAATTTCTGATAATGCTGCTCGGCGAGAATTTCGGTCGGTGCCATGATGGCAGCCTGCATGTTGTTGCCGATCGCCTGCAAACACGCCAGCGCCGCGACGACGGTTTTGCCGCTGCCAACATCGCCCTGCAACAGGCGGCGCATAGGCTGGTTGCGATTGAGGTCGGCGCTGATTTCTTGCCAGACTTTTTCCTGTGCGCCGGTCAGGCAAAATGGCAGCGCCGTGCGCAACGCTGTCGTCAACTGGATTGTTGGCGTTAACGCACGGGATTTTTTTGCGGCGCGTTGCGCACGCGCCAGCCGCAGCGAAAACTGTTGCGCCAGCAGCTCGTCAAACGCCAGCCTTCTGAAGGCCGGATGAGCGCGGGCTTCCAGTTGTGCGAGCGCAATATCCGGCGGCGGCGCATGTAGCTGACGAATAGCTTGCCCAAACCCGGGAAACCCGAATGCCGCATACGTTTCCGGCGGTAGGGTTTCATCCAGATTAACCTGCGCCAGCGCCTTGCCAACCAACTTGCGCAAGGTAATCTGCCCCAGCCCCGCCGTGGTGGGGTACACCGGCGTGAGGGTTTCCGGCATGGGCGCATCGGGCGTAGTCGGCCTGACTTGCGGATGCACCATCTCGGCACCAAAAAATCCGCCGCGCACTTCACCCGCAATGCGCAGCAATTTACCAACCGCCATGGCCTGAATCTGGCTGGGATAAAAATTCAGAAAACGCAGCACCAATTGTCCGCTGTCGTCGGCAACCGTCGCCACCAACTGGCGACGCGGGCGGGCCATGACTTCGACGCTAACAACAGTAGCCTGCACCACTGCCGGAAGTCCCGGCAGCAAATCGCGAATGGAAGTTAGCCGGGTTTCATCTTCCCAACGTAGCGGCACATGCAACGCCAGGTCAGCATCGCTGTGCAGACCGAGTTTGGCTAGCTTGGCCTTGATTGCATCCGGAACGGCGAAGGAATAACTCACGGATTATTTGTGCCAGATTGCACTAGGCTCCTCGCAATGGCGCGTCAGAGCGCCATCACGCCATCGGCTTCCACCAGCGCGGCACGTGGCAGTTGCGACACGCCAACCGCAGCGCGTGCCGGATAAGGCTGCTGGAAGTACTGTCCCATGATTTCGTTGACCTTGGCGAAATGTGCGAGATCGGTCAAAAACACATTGAGTTTCACCACGTCGGATAACGACCCGCCCGCCGCCTCGCACACCGCAGAAAGATTTTTGAATACCTGATGGATTTGCGCCTCAATGCCATCGGCGAGTTGCATGGATGCAGGATCCAGGCCGATTTGCCCGGAAAGGTAAACGGTGTCATCAACTTTGACTGCCTGCGAATAGGTGCCGATGGCGGCGGGCGCATTTGGGGTGGAAATGATGGTTTTCATGGCGTGTAAAAGGGGGTTAATCTTCGGATTTATTGAGAGACAGCGCGTCCATCCTTTTTGCCCTTCATGCGCAAAATGCGCACGACTTCTGGCAACTGGCGCAGGGCGCGCATGACGCGCGCAAGGTGCATACGATCTTCTACTTGCAGGGTGAAATAGAGCATGGTGTAGGGGCTGCCGTCTTCTTCTTCCATAGCGACATTGCCGATGTTGGCGGCCTGCGCGGAAATGGCGGAGGCGACATGCGCCAGCACGCCGCGCTGGTTGGCAACCACCAGTTTGATGGCGACATCGAACAGGCTGCCGGGCGCGGTTTCCCATTCCACATCCAGCCATTTTTCCGGATCGGTGCGGAAATTGCGGATGGACGGGCAATCGTGAGTGTGGATGACCAGCCCGCGATCCTTGTGGATGAAACCCAGTATCGGGTCGCCGGGAATCGGGTGGCAACATTCGGCGAGTTGCACCGGCACGCCTTCGGTGCCGCGTATGGTGATGGTTTGCGGATGCGGCGCGTGGCCGGTTTCGTCGCCCATCATGTGCAGCAGTTGATGCGCCACCACCATCGCGGGTTTGCGCCCCAGGCCGATGTCGGCATACAGCTCGTCGATGGATTTGTAGCTGGTTTCGCGCAACAGTTTGCGCAAGATGCCGGTGGAAGGGCAAGGAGCCTGCGGGTTAAGCGCCTTGAGTGCGCTGTCCAGCAGGTTTTGTCCGAGCAGCGCCGCGTCTTCGGCTTTGGTCGTGCGCAGAAACTGGCGGATATGCGAACGCGCCTTGCCAGTCACGGCAAAATTCAGCCAGGCCGCATTCGGCGCGGCCTTGGCGGCGGTAATGATTTCGACGTGATCGCCGTTGCGCAACTGGGTGCGCAGCGGCATCAGTTCGTGGTTGATCTTGACCGCCACGCAGTGGTGTCCCACGTCGGTATGCACGGCGTAGGCAAAATCCACCGCCGTTGCGCTACGCGGCAACGACATGATCCTGCCCTTGGGGGTAAAAACATACACATCATCGGGGAACAGATCGACCTTGATGTGTTCGAGAAATTCCGGAGAGTCCTTGTTGTCGGCCTGGATATCCAGCAGCGATTGCAGCCAGCGATGGGTGCGCTTTTGCACGTCGGACAGCGCGGACTCCGGGCTTTTGTATAACCAGTGCGAAGCCACGCCGGTTTCGGCAAAGCGGTGCATGTCCAGGGTGCGAATCTGGATTTCCAGCGGCGTGCCCTGCGGGCCAA
>JAYUCZ010000334.1:0-5813 GCA_043740065.1 Thiobacillaceae bacterium
TCGTTCATCAGCCGGGTAAACAGTGCGAAGCTGGAAACTTTCCCCGGCCTGTCGCCCCGACCCAAACCACCTTGGTCCCAGTCGAAATCTTTTCCCAACGACGCGCAATGTGCGGCCACCACGCGCACCCCTGCGGCCAGTGGGCGACGCAAACGCAAGGGGTTGTTGTGATCCTGGCTGTGGCCTTCGCTGTGGATCGACAGCTCGGTGCCGGTGTGAACAATCAGCGGCACGTTATGGTGTTTGAGCGTGGCGTAAAACGCATCGCACTGTGACGAGGCCGGATCAACGCCCATCGCGGACGGTAGCCACTTCACGGCGCGTGCGCCGTCCGCGATGCACTGCTCCAGCGTGGCGAGCGCATTGCTGCGATAGGGATGCACCGATGCCACCCACTCAAAACGCTGCGGATAGGTCTGCGCCAGTTTTTGCACATGCGCGTTGGGTACATAAATCCCCGTGTGCAGATGGCTGGCATGACCGGCGTCATCATGGAAATGTTCCATGGCGTAGAGCATGAATTTAACCCCCGGCGGAAATGCCGAGGCGAGTTGCAGCAGCCGATTCAGATACGCATCATCAACGCCGCTTTCCCCGCCGCTTTCCCCGGTGGCACAAGCGGCATCCATAAAGGTTTTTTTCTGCACAAACAGGATGGGATGCGCTGCGCTATCCATGGCCGGATTGACCACCATGCCGCTACCGCTGTCGCCTGTTCCGGCGATGTGAACGTGCATGTCCCAGACATTTTGCGGGTTGATGTCTTGCCAGGCTCGCTGCATTAACGGCTGCTTTGCCAGCGCATCCGGCAGGCCGGTCAGGCACGGATTGCGCCATTCTCCATCCGGCCACCAGCGGCTGCCCGCCCAGGCTGCCGCACCCAGCCCGGCCATGCCGAGCAGGAAATTTCTGCGCTTCATGCGGCTGCTGCCATTTTCTTCAGCGTCTGATAATCGGTCTTGCCCGTCCCCAGCACCGGCAATGCTTCGACGAGACGAATGGCACGCGGCACGGCAATTTCTGGCAGGCCTTGTTCGCGTGCGGCTTGCTGCAATTGTTCGCGGTTCAAGTTGGCATCGGTGCTAAACAAGATAATGGCTTCGCCGCGTTTTTCATCGGCAATCGCGGTGCTGGCGTGTTGCTGTTCGGGCGAGACGCTGACGGCAAGTTTTTCCACCACTTCCAGCGAAACCATTTCGCCAGCCACTTTGGCGAAGCGTTTAACCCGGCCAAGAATACGCACGAAACCATCCGCGTCGATTTCCACCACATCGCCGGTGTTGTACCAACCCACGCCAGCTTCGCTGGAGGGCGGTTCCAGCTCGCCGGGTTTTTCGTAGCGCAAATAGCCGGACATGATATTGAAACCGTAAACATGCAACATGCCGCCGCGCTCGATGCCGGGCACCGGAATGATTTGCGCTTCGATGCCGGGTAGCAGTTGTCCGACTGTGCCCGCCTGATACGCCTGCGGCGTGTTGACCGCCAGCACGGGCGCGGTTTCGGTTGCGCCGTAGCCTTCCAATATGCGAATGCCGAATTTGTCGATCCAGGCTTGGCGCACGTTTTCATTGAGTTTTTCTGCGCCCGCGATGACGTAGCGCATTTTGTGAAAATCGTAGGGGTGCGCGTATTTCGCGTACTGGCCGAGGAAGGTGCTGGTGCCGTACAACACCGTGCAATTGCGCTCGTAGGCCAGCTCGGGGATGATCTTGTAATGCAGCGGCGTGGGGTACAGCACGATTTCCGCGCCCGACAACAGCGGCAGGAACGCGCCCGCCGTCAGGCCGAATGAATGGAACAAGGGCAGCACGTTGAGGATTTTGTCCTCCGGCGTAAAGTCGATCACAGCACGAATCTGCGACACGTTGGCGAGGATGGCGCGATGCGACAGCACCACGCCCTTGGGCTTGCCTTCGGTGCCGGAAGTGAACAGCACTACAGCCGGTTTCTCGGCATCCGTGTGGCGCATGGTCAGGCGCGGAAATTGCAGCGCCGCCAGCAACCAGAGTTTATCGAACAGCGTCATGCCCGCACGCATGTCTTCCAGGAAATGCACGCGCAGGTTTTGCGCTGTATTTTGCAAGCCTGCAATGGCCGCTTGCAGTTCGGCTTTTTCAACAAACGTGCGCGAGGTGATGAGATTGCGCACGCAGGCCGCCTGGCAAGCGGACTGCATGCCTTCCAGCCCGGCGGTAAAGTTGAGCATGGCCGGCACGCGCCCGCCGATTTGCAGACCCAGGATCAGACCAACGGTGGAAGCCATGTTGGGCATCAACACGCCGACCGTCTCGCCGGGTCGGGTAATGTGTGCGCTCATTCTGGACAGCGCCAGGCTCATCTTCAAGGTATCGCCATAGTTCAAACGCGAAGGCTTCATGTCTTCCATGCACGGGCGGCTGGCACCGAATATATCGTGCGCCTGCAAAAACGCCTGTGGCAGCGTCTGCATCGGCTGGCTGGCAAACAACATGTGCTGCATGATTTTTCGCATCTGCTCGCCCGCCTCGCGGCGGCGGGCCTTGGCTGTGCTTGAGCTTGGTTCGACGATCTGCGTGGCATCCAGAATGGACAGCGTCAACTTCGGAAACAGTGATTTCGGATAACGCCCCGACATGCGGCTGAAGCGGGTACGCGTTGCGCCATCAATACACACAGGCACGATGGTGGCACCGGTGCGCACGGCGGCGAAGGCCGAGCCGTCGTACACCTTCATCAACCCGCCGCTGGTGGTAATGCGGCCTTCGGGAAAAATCACCACCGGCCTGCCCGATTCCAGCAGCTTGACGATGCGGCGCATGGTCAGTGGGTTGGCCGGATCGACCGGCAGAAAATCCACCAGCGACAACCCCATGCGAAACAGCGGGTGCTTCGAGATTTCCGTGTTCACCACAAACACCGGATCAACGGGGAGAAACAATCCCAGCAACATGCCGTCCAGAAACGACTCGTGGTTGGCGACGATCAGCAGACGGTCGCCTTTATCCTGTGGAAACGCGCCGCTGACGCGAACCCGGAACAACACCCGAAAGACATTCCTGAGCAAGTATTTAAGCAGGCTGCGCATGTTTATGCTCCTTGTTGCAACGCATTCAAATAGGTCTGTAGCGCATCCAGCGCCCATTTGACGCGCGAGACATCCAGCCGGTAGAGGGCTTCGCGTCCGGATTTTTCACTGTACAAAATTCCGGCTTCGCGCAGGGACTTGAGATGATGCACAACCGCCGTGCGGGACAGGGAAAGATGCGCGGCAATTTGCTGGATGGACAAACGCTCGCCCGGCTCGAAGGCAAGCAGGATGCGCTGACGGTGGTCATCGCCCAGCGCAGCGAAAATCCTGGCGACTTCATCCCATTCCTGCGGCAGGCCATGAATAAGGTATTGCGGTTTCATGGCTACATGGTTAGTTATTTAGTCATGTCTGTCAAGCGCCGGTTATTTTTGCGCCGATTATTTTTTGACCGTTACTTCTTTGGCTGGCTTTCCGGAAATGCCGCCCCCTGATACAGCCACTCGATCAGCGCGTCCTGCGCATCTGTGCCGCGCTCGGCATTTGGGTGATTGATGAAAAACACCACCACCCAGCGACGGCCAGTGCGGTCGAGTACATATCCGGCCAGGGATTTGACACCTTTGAGCGAGCCGGTTTTAAGATGCGCATGGCCAACCACACCGCTGATCACACCGCCGGCCAGCCCGTTCACATTTCCGTTCAGGCGGTTTTTCATGGTGCCGTCCAGCGCCGCTATCGGCAGCGAGGATGCAAATTCGGGAAAATTCCGGCTGTGGCTTGCGGCCTGTAACAGACGACTCAGGCTGTGTGCGCTGATGCGCTCGATGCGTGACAATCCCGCGCCGTTTTCCAGTACCAGTTCAGGGAAATCCAGCCCGTTGGCGGCGAGCGTTTCGCGCACCGCCATGGCGGATTTATCCAGCGTGGCGGGCGCACCAAATTTTGTTTGTCCCAGGGCCAAATACACCATGCGCGTCATGATGTTGCTGGAATATTTATTCATCGGTCGAATGATGTCTGCTAGCGGCTGCGACTCAAATTCCAGCAGCGGCACATCGGCTGGCACCATGCCCGGCACTACGCCACCTTGCCATTTGCCGCCCGACTCTTCCCACAAGGCGCGGAAGCTATGGGCGAAATTGAGCGGCGCTTCGAACAGGTTGAGCGTCAGGGATTTTTCGCCACAGGCGCGGGGATAACTGCCATCAAACACGACTTCGCCAGCATTTGCATCGGCAATGCTGGCTTTGACCTGACCGCGCCAAGCGTTGCAGGGCAACTCGGTCAGGCGCAACCGGGAGGTGAATCGAATCCCCGCCAGCGGCATTTCGGGTTTGATGGAAACCGCTTCGCCCTCTGCAACCAGTTTGACGTTTTGCACATTGAAGTTGGCGACCAGCGGCGCGGGCGCGGCGTTGTAACCCGCCAGCGGATCGCCGTCGAAAGCGCCGACATCTGACGGCGGCAATTCATACAAGGACAAATCCAGCAGCAGATTGCCGTTGATTTCGCGCACGCCTTTTTGCCGCAGCGCGCGCTGCAACAGCCACAGGCGCTCCAGCGTTAGATACGGGTCGCCGCCGCCGCGAATAATCAGGTCGCCCTGCAATTTTCCATCGCGGATTTCGCCACCCGCCCACAGCGCGGTTTTCCAGGTGTAGGCGGGCCCGAGGTTTTCCAATGCGACATAAGTCGTGAGCAGTTTCATGGTCGAGGCCGGATTCATCGGCTGTGTGTCGTTCAAGCTCAACAGCGGCGCACTACCGTCCAGGGGTCGAACGACGACCGAAACGGCATCGCGCGGAATGCCCGCTTTTTGCAATGCCAGCGTCACGCTGTCCGGCAAGCCGTTGGCATACGTGGCCGGTACGGCCAGCAGGCAGGTCAGCAGCCATGCCTTGAAGATGGTTAGTGCCGCGCACTGGAAGTCAACATGCATATAAAAGCACCATCGCCGCATTGGCCATTTTTGCCATCTCCTCTTCGCCCACTACATAGGGCGGCATGAAATACACCGTGTTGCCAACTGGTCGCAGCAGCACGCCATGTTGCAGCGCGATCTGATAGGCGCGGCTGGAAAAATCAGGCTGCGCATCGGCCACGTCAAACGCCCAGACCATGCCCAGGTGGCGGAAATGTCTGACGCGCGGATGCTGTTTGAGCGGTTCCAGCAAGGCGGAAAACTGTTCTGCCTTGCTGCGGTTGGCGGCCAGCACATCGTCCTGTTCAAAAATATCCAGCACCGCCAGCGCGGCGCGGCAGGCCAGCGGATTGCCGGTGTAGGAATGCGAATGCAAAAAGCCTTTGGCAGTTTCGTCGGCGTAGAACGCCGCGTACACCTGGTCGGTGGTCAGCACGCAGGACAAGGGTAGATAACCGCCGGTAATGCCTTTGGACAGACAGATGAAGTCTGGTTTGATGCTGGCCTGTTCACACGCAAACATGGTGCCGCTGCGGCCAAACCCCACCGCAATTTCATCGGCGATGAGATGCACGCCATATTGCGTACACAGCTCCCTGGCCTTGGTGAGATAAACCGGGTGATACATAGCCATACCCGCCGCGCCCTGTATCAATGGCTCAAGTATGAATGCGGCAGTGGTGGCGGCGTGTTGTTGCAAATGCTGTTCCAGCGCATCGGCACAGCGTAGTGCAAAAGCTTTTGCACTTTCGCCCGGCTCGGCCAGACGGAAATCCGGCGACGGCATTTGCACCGATTGCCTGAGCAGCGGCGCGTATTGATCCTTGAACAGACCCACATCCGTGACCGACAGCGCACCAATGGTTTCGCCGTGATAGC